>JADGHC010000202.1 GCA_019689655.1 Microbispora sp. | reverse complement strand
GGTCAGCCCCTCCACCCGCAGCACCTCCGGCCGCCCCTCATGAGCGCCCCGGCCCGGCCGCGGCGGGAACACGTACTCCACGTTCCGGCCGGTCATCAGGGCCACGATCCGCTCGGTGGGGGTGTCCTTGGCGGCCAGCCCCACCGCGACCGTCCGCCCGTCCTTCAGCACCGTGACCCGGTCCCCGATCTCCCGGATCTCCTCCAGCCGGTGGGAGATGTAGATCACCGCCACGCCCTGCGCGGTCAGCTCGCGGATCACCCGGAAGAGATTGGCGACCTCGTCATGGGCGAGCGCGGCCGACGGCTCGTCCATGATGATCAACCGTGCCGAGTGCGACAGCGCCCGCGCCATGCTCACGATCTGCTTGTGCGCCGGCGACAACCGGCCCACCTCCGCACGCGGCCGGATCTCCCCGTGCCCCAGCCGCCGCAGCAGCTCACCCGCCGCCCGGTCCATCTCGGCCCGCCGGGAGAACCCCAGCCGCGCCTTCTCGTGCCCAAGGAAGATGTTCTCCGCCACGCTCAACCCGTCGACCAGGTCGAGCTCCTGATAAATGGTCGCGATCCCGTGCCCCATCGCCGCCGTCGGCGGCGCCAGCCGTACGGGCGAGCCGTCGAGCAGCACCTCGCCCGCGTCCGGCTCGTGCGCACCGGAGAGGATCTTGATGAGCGTGGACTTCCCGGCGCCGTTCTGCCCCAGCAGGCAGTGCACCTCGCCGGCCCTGACCTCGAGGTCCACGCCGTCCAGCGCACGCACACCGGGGAACTGCTTGACGATCCCCCTCATGCGCAGCAGGGGGCGTTCGTCTGCCATGGGGTCTCCCAGTCAGTTGGCGGAGTAGACGTGGTCGCTGATCAGGCGGGTGGCGCCGATGACACCCGCGACGTCGCCGAGCTCGGACAGCACGATCGGCAGGTTTCCGGTGGCGAGCGGCAAAGACCTGCGGTAGACGACGCTTCTGATCTCCGCCAGCAGCACGTGGCCGAGCTTGGCCACGCCACCCGCGATGATCACCAAGCCGGGGTTGAAGAAGCTCACCAGGCTCGCCAGCACCTGGCCCACCCGGCGCCCGCCGTCGCGGATGAGCCCGATCGCGCCCGCGTCGCCCTGCGCCGCCGCCGCGGCGACGTCCTCGGCCGTCAGCGTGCCCGCGGCCGCGAGCCGCTCGGCCAGGTGCGGCGAGCCGCCCGCGCGGGCCACCGCGACCGCCTCCCGCGCGAGCGCGGCGCCGCCGAAGTACGCCTCGAGACAGCCGGAGTTGCCGCAGGAGCAGACCGGGCCGAGGTCGTCCACCCGGATGTGGCCGATGTCGCCGGCGCTGCCCGACACCCCGCGGTAGATCTTGCCGTCCACCACGATGCCGCAGCCGATACCGGTGCCGATCTTGACGAGCAGGAAATCGTCCACATGGCGCGCGAGACCGGCGTGCAGCTCCCCGAGGGCCATGATGTTGACGTCGTTGTCGACCACCGTGGGGCAGCCGAGCGCCTGCGAGATCGTCTCCCTGACCGGATAGCGGTCCCAGCCCGGCATGATCGGCGGCACCACCGGGACGCCCTCGGCGAAGCTCACCGGCCCGGGGACGCCGATGCCGGCGCCGTTGAGGTCGCCGAACAGCCCCTCCTTGCTCAGCTTGCCGAGCAGTTCGATCGCCCGGTCGAGCACGACGACGGGCCCCTGCTTGATGTCGCAGGGCTCACTCAGGTGGCCGAGGATCTCGAGCTCTCCGTTGGTGACCGCGACGTCGATCGAGGTGGCGCCGATGTCGATCCCGGCGAACCGGATGTCACGGGCCACCCGTACGCGTCCCGAGCGCCGGCCGCCCCGCGAGGCGGCGAGCCCGTCGGGCTCGACGAGCCTCAGCTCGATCAGCCGGTCCAGCTCGGCGTTGAGCTTCGATCGCGACAGATCCACCACGTCGCCGAGCTCGGCGCGGGAGCGCCCGCCGTCCCTCAGCAGCCTCAGGAGCGCGGCCTGATGGACGTTCTCCGGCCTGATGATCGTCCGCTTCACCTACGCCTCCGCGTCCCAGTGATTGGCTGGAACGTACCTCTTTTCCGCTGATCAGGGAAGACCTTTTATCGATGTGATGCCATCTTTCGCTGGAAACAGCAAAAGTAGTGGCACTGCGTACGGGGTAGGAGACCGGGTGGAGGGTTGGAGGGCACATGCTGGGACTGCCGGACGAGGTGCGCGGCTGCCTGTTCGATATGGACGGTGTGCTCACGCGCACGGCACGGATCCACGCGGCGGCGTGGAAGGAGATGTTCGACGAGTTCCTGCGCGAGCGGGCGGCCGCCGCCGGCACGCCGTTCGTGCCCTTCGACGAGACCGCCGACTACGAGCGGTACGTCGACGGCAGGAAGCGCCTGGACGGCACGCGGAGGTTCCTGCTGGCCAGAGGCATCGACCTGCCCGAGGGCAAACCGGACGACCCGCCGGGCATGCCGACCGTCCACGGCCTCGCCAACCGCAAGAACGAGCTGGTCACGGCGATCCTCGACCGGCAGGGCGTGGAGGTCTTCGAGGGCTCGGTGCGCTACCTGCGCGCCGTCCGCGACGCCGGGCTGCGCCGCGCGGTCGTCTCCAGCAGCGCCAACACCGCGCACGTGCTCGCCGCGGCCGGCCTTGCGGACATGTTCGACGCGCGGATCGACGGCGTGGTGGCCGCGGAGCGCGGCCTGGCGGGCAAGCCCGCCCCCGACATGTTCCTCGCCGCGGCCGAGGCACTCGGGCTCGCGCCGGCCGAGGCCGCGGTGTTCGAGGACGCCCTCGCCGGGGTCGCGGCCGGACGCGCTGGCGGCTTCGCCGTCGTGGTGGGCGTGGACCGCGGGCATCAGGCCGAGGCCCTGCGGGACAACGGCGCCGACGTGGTCGTCACGGACCTGTCCGAACTGCTGGACGACAAATGATCAAACATCCCGCTTTCGTGGTCGAGCCGTGGGCGGTGCGGGAGTGCCACCTGCACACCGACGTGCTCGCCCAGACCGAGTCGGTCTTCGCCCTGTCCAACGGGCACATCGGGCTGCGCGGCAACCTCGACGAGGGCGAGCCGTACGGGCTGCCCGGCACCTACCTCAACTCCTTCTACGAGCTGCGCCCACTGCCGTACGCCGAGGCGGGCTACGGCTATCCCGAGTCCGGGCAGACGGTCGTCAACGTCACCAACGGCAAGGTGATCCGGCTGCTGGTGGACGACGAGCCGTTCGACGTCCGGTACGGCACGCTGCACTCACACGAACGCGTCCTCGATCTGCGGGCGGGGACGCTCACCCGGAAGGCGTGCTGGAGCTCCCCGACCGGGGCGCAGGTGCGGATCACCTCCACGCGGCTGGTGTCGTTCACCCACCGGGCCGTGGCCGCGGTCCGCTACGAGGTGGAGCCGGTGGACCAGCCGCTCAGCGTGGTCGTCCAGTCGGAACTGGTGGCCAACGAGACCGTGCCGCCGCCCTCCGCCGACCCCCGCGCCGCCGCCGCGATGCAGGCGCCGCTGGTGCTGGAGGAGAACGTCACCGCGCACAACAACGTATGCGTCATGGTCCACTCGACCAGGGCCAGCCGGCTGCGGGTCGCGGCGGGGATGCGCCATGAGATCGACGGCCCCGACGGCACCCGGGTCGAGTGCGACGGCAGCGGCAACGTCAGCCGGGTGACGGTCGCCACCCGGCTGAAGCCCGGCGAGCGGCTGCGGCTGGACAAGTTCTTCGCCTACGGCTGGTCGGCCAAGCGGTCCAGGCCCGCGATGCACGACCAAGTGGTGGCGGCGCTGGCGGCGGCCCGGCTCATCGGGTGGGACGGCCTGTGCGCCGATCAGCGCGGCTTCCTCGACGACTTCTGGGAGGGGGCGGACGTCGAGGTCGAGGGCGACGCCGAGGTGCAGCAGGCCGTACGTTTCGGGCTGTTCCACCTGCTCCAGGCGGGCGCCCGGCTGGAGCGCCGGCCCATCCCGGGCAAGGGCCTGACCGGCTCGGGCTACGACGGCCACGCGTTCTGGGACACCGAGAGCTTCGTGCTTCCGGTGATCACCTACACCTATCCACGGGCCGCCGCCGACGCCCTCATGTGGCGGAAATCGATCCTCCCGCTCGCCCGGGCCCGCGCCGAGCAGCTCGGCCTGCGCGGCGCCGCCTTCCCCTGGCGGACGATCAACGGGGAGGAGTGCTCGGGCTACTGGCCCGCGGGCACGGCGGCCTTCCACGTCAACGCCGACATCGCCGCCGCGGTCACGCGGTACGTCGACGCGGCCGAGGACGTCGAATTCGAACGCGACGTCGGCCTGCCGCTGCTCGTCGCGACCGCCCGGCTGTGGTGCGCGCTCGGCCACCACGACGCCGAGGGCCGCTACCGCATCGACGGCGTGACCGGCCCGGACGAATACAGCGCCGTCGCGGACAACAACGTCTTCACCAACCTCATGGCCCAGCGGAACCTGCGGGCCGCCGCCGATGTGGCCATCCGCCACCTCGACCAGGCCCAGCAGCTCGGCGTCACACTCGAGGAGACGGCCACGTGGCGCGACGCCGCCGCGGCCATCCACCTGCCGTACGACGAGCGGCTGGGGGTCCACGAGCAGAGCGAGGGGTTCACCGGGCACGCGGTGTGGGACTTCGCGGGCACCAAGCCCGAGCAGTATCCGCTGATGCTGCACTTCCCCTACTTCGACCTGTACCGCAAACAGGTCGTCAAGCAGGCCGACCTCGTGCTGGCCATGCACCTGTGCGGCGAGGCGTTCACGCTTGAGCAGAAGGCGCGCAACTTCGCCTACTACGAGGCCCTGACCGTGCGGGACTCCTCGCTGTCGGCCGCCACCCAGGCCGTGCTCGCCGCCGAGGTGGGCCAGCTCGACCTCGCCTACGACTACCTCGGCGAGGCCGCGCTGATGGACCTGCGCGACCTGGAGCACAACACCCGCGACGGCGTCCACATGGCCTCGCTGGCCGGGGCGTGGCTCGCGCTGGTGGCCGGCTTCGGCGGCATGCGGGCGCGCGAGGGGCGGATCTGCTTCGCGCCCCGCCTGCCGCCGGGCATCACCCGGCTCGCCTTCCGCATGCGCTACCGTGGCCGGCTGCTGCGAATCGAGGTCACCCCGGAGAGCACGACCTACCGGCTCCTGCAGGGCCGGCCCGTCACGCTGACCCACCACGGCGAGGAGTTCACGCTCGGCACGCGCCCGCAGGCCAGGCGCAACCTGCCGCCGCCCTTCCCCGATCTGCGGGTCAGGCAGCCGCCCGGCCGCGCGCCCGCACGAAGGCGGCCCGGGGACCTGCCCGCCGGCATCGCCCCCGCGGAGGAGCAGCCGGTCGAGGAGGTGTGAGGACCGGCCCGGGCGGAAGGATCCCCGGCGCGAAAGGCTCTCCGGCGCGGAAGGCTCTCCGGCGCGGAAGGATCAGAGCATCGCCCGCAGGGAGGCCTGGGCCTGCTCGCCCAGCGTGGTCGGCAGGTAGGGCTGCTCGGCCATGATCGCCTCCCAGTTGTCGCGGATCGCCTCGATCGTGAGGTCGTCGGTCCGCCAGCCCGGCCCCTCGGCGACGAACACCCGGGCGACCCGGCCGGCGCCGACCGAGAACACCTCGCCGGTGGTCTCGCAGCTCTCGTGGGCCAGGTACGCCACCAGGGGGCTTACCCGCTCGGGGGTGAACTTGCTCTCGAACTCGGCGGGCAGCAGCGTCTCGGTCATCCGCGTCCACGCCACGGGGGCGATGGCGTTGGCCTTGATGTTGGCCCGCGCGCCCTCGATGGCGAGCGTCTTGGTGAAGCCCACCAGGCCCATCTTCGCCGTCGAGTAGTTGGCCTGGCCGAAGTTGCCGTACAGCCCGGCGGGCGAGGAGGTGTTCACGATCCGCCCGTACGCCTGCTCCTTCATGTGCGGGAACGCCGCCCGGCCGACCAGGAACGAGCCGCGCACGTGCACGGCGATCACGGCGTCGAACTCCTCGACCGTCATCTTGCCGAACGACCTGTCCCGGAGGATGCCGGCGTTGTTGACGACGACGTCCACGCGGCCGAACGCGTCGAGCGCGGTCCGTACGATCGCCTCCGCGCCCTCGGGGGTGGCGACGTTGTCGGTGCTGGCCACCGCCTCTCCGCCGTTCTTCACGATCAGCTCGGCGACCTCCTGCGCCGGGCCGGAGGACGCGCCGGAGCCGTCGAGGGCGCCGCCGAGGTCGTTGACGACGACCTTCGCACCACGCCGGGCGAGCAGCAGCGCGTGCGACCGGCCGAGCCCGTGCCCGGCCCCGGTGACGATCGCCACTTTTCCGTCGAACCTCAGCTCGGACCCCTCGGACATGGCGCCACCCTCCACTGAAGAGAACAAGATTCTGGAAGCACTTTAGCCTTCGGCGGCGACGGCGGTCAGCGCCGACGGCGGCCGTCAGTCGCGGCCGGCGGACCTCGTCGCCATCGCGGCCATGTCGTCGACCCAGCGGCGCAGGAGGCGTTCGAGCTCCGTGAGGTCGTGATCGCTCCACTGGGCGAGCACGGGAGCGGCCAGGCGCTGGCGGGCGGCGTCGAGAGCGTCGGTGACGCGGCGGCCCTCCGCGGTGAGGATGGCCTCCTTCACCCGGGCGTCGGCGGGGCTGGGGCGGCGTTCGACGAGCCCGAGCGAGGCGAGCTTGGCCACCTGGCGGCTGATCGTGGTGTAGTCGCGCCCGACGCGCTCGGCCAGTTCGCCCACCCCGATCGGCCCGGACCGCTCGATGACCACGAGCAGGGGGAACAGGGCGCGGTCGAGGGAGACGCCCGCTTCGGCCAGCAGATCGTCGTCCCGGCCGGGCAGGTTCATCAGCACGATCAGATCGAGGATGGCCCCGTGGAGACGGCGCAACGTGGCCTGGCGTCGCCGTGTGGTCAAGGCGGCCGCACCGTCCTTCCTCGATAGCGGGCCTTTCTCGGTATCGGGCCCTCCAGGGCTCCGGGCCCTTGCCGGCATCCGGCCTTCTCGCGGGTCGGCCGTGCACGGAAATCCTAGAAGATCCGCCCGCGGCGCCGCCGACGCGGACCCGACGGTCCCGGCGGGGCCGCCCTCCGGGCGCGCGGGCCCGGCCGCCCCGGATCGGGGGTGTCCCACGATGATCAACGACGGACTTTATGTGCTTCATGCACGCATCTTGACATGCGCGGCGGCGTCGCGCGAGCGTCGATTTCACAGAGAATTTCGCGTGACCGCGATTGACTGACACTCGAACCCATGTCTACGATGCGTGCGTTTTACACATAATTTCCGGGGTGACCGAGGCACCCGTACGCATGTGAAGGAGGAGGACATGACCGACGTCGACGTGATCATTTGTGGCGCCGGGGCGGCCGGGCAGACCCTCGCGATCGACCTGGCCCGCAGGGGCGTGAGCTTCCTGCTGATCGACAAGGCCGCGCACCCGTTCACGGGATCACGCGGCAAGGGCATCCAGCCGCGCACCCAGGAGGTGTTCGAGGACCTCGGGGTGATCGACAAGATCGTCGCCTCCGGCGGCGAGTATCCGGTCCAGCGCCACTACACCCCCGACGGCCCGGTCGACACCGGGCCGGGCGACATGACCGGCCCGACGCCGTACGAGCCGTACCGGCGGGCGCTGCTGGTCCCGCAGTTCCTCACCGAGCGCAGGCTGCGCGAGCGGCTGGCCGAGCTCGGGCACGCCCCGCACTACAACCACGAGCTCGCCGGCTTCGACCAGGACGAGACCGGGGTGACCGCCCGCCTTCTCACTCCCGGCGGTGCGCGCACCGTACGCGCGCGATACCTGGTGGGTGCCGACGGCGGGCCGAGTTTCGTACGCAAGTCCCTGGGCGTGGCCTTCGACGGCCACACCCTCGGCGTGCGCGCCCTGGTGGCCGACGTGATCGTCGAGGGGCTCTCGTTCGACGCGTGGCACCGCTGGGGGCAGAGCCCCGAGGAGATGCTCATGCTGTGCCCGCTCTACGGCACCGAGATGTTCCAGCTTCAGGCACCGATCCCCTTCGGCGTGGACGTCGACCTGTCCGCGCGGGGGCTGACCGACCTGGTACGTGAGCGCACCGGCCGGGACGACCTGCTGATCACGTCGGTGTCGTGGGCCTCGCCGTACGAGATGAACGCCCGCCTGGCCGGGACCTACCGGGTCGGACGGGTGTTCCTGACCGGGGACGCGGCGCACGTCCACCCGCCGACCGGCGGGCAGGGACTGAACACCAGCGTGCAGGACGCCTACAACCTCGGCTGGAAGCTCGCCGCCGTGCTCGGCGGCGCCCCGGACGGGCTGCTGACGACCTACGAGCAGGAGCGCCGCCCGATCGCGGAGGCGGTGCTCGGCCTGTCGACGCGGCTGCTCGAGGCGGCCAAGCAGGGCGACACCAGCCGTAAGCGTGACGTCTCCCAGCTCGACCTCGGCTACCCCGACTCGCCCCTCACTCTCGCCGACCCGCGGCGCACCACGGGCGTGCCGGCCGGCTACCGCGCCCCCGACGCGCCCGTCACCGGCGCCGGCGGCCTGCCCACCCGTCTGTTCTCCCTCTTCAAGGGCACCCACTGGACGCTGATCGGCTACGAGGTGCCCGCCGGCGACGCTCCCGCCGCCCGGCGCGACCTGCACGTGCACACCATCGGCGAACGCGGCGACATCGCCGACACCGGCCACCACGTGCGCGACGCCTACGGGCTCACGGCCGGGCAGTGGGTCCTGGTGCGCCCGGACGGGTACGTCGCCGCGGTGACCACCGACCCCGGCGTCATCGACGCCTACTTCGAAACCCACCTGAACATCCCGGCGGGCGCGCGACAGGAGGTCGTCCTCGCCGGCGGCGCGGCGTCTCGCTGAGCACGTGACCGGCCGCGGGCGGCACGACCGCGGCCGGTCACGTCAGGCGGCGGGGCCGAACCACAGGTCCGGCTCGCCCGGCACGCGGGTGACCATCCCCCGCTGCTCCAGCCACACGAGGTGGGCGAGCGTCTCGTTGTTGGCGGCCCGCCGCATGTACGCGGGGATCTCCTCCCAGCTCCGCGACCAGGTGAGCCGGGTGGCGATGTCCCAGCAGGTCGAGCCGTCGCCCTCCGCCACGACCCGGCGGACCTCCGCGAGCCGCTCCTCGTGGTGCCCGATCACGTAGTCCACCCGCTTGGCCAGCTCGAGGAAGCGGTACTCGTGGGCGGGCAGCACCTCCTCCACGTCGAGCTTGCCCACCGCGCGCAGCGCGTCGAGGTAGTCGGCGAGCGGGTTCGCCGACGACTGGGGATGCACGGCGACCATCGACGTGATCTTCGCGAGCACGTGGTCGCCGGAGAACAGCAGCCTGCGCTCCGGCTCGACGAAGCACAGGTGGCCCGGCGAGTGGCCGGGGGTCCACACCGCCCGCAGGTCC
Organism: Microbispora sp.; assembly: GCA_019689655.1. Classification (GTDB taxonomy): domain Bacteria; phylum Actinomycetota; class Actinomycetes; order Streptosporangiales; family Streptosporangiaceae; genus Microbispora. Next base: position 771 of record JADGHC010000202.1, on the reverse strand, counting down.
CAGCCGGGCAGGTCGAGCCGGTCGCCGTCCTCGATGAGCCGGTCGGGCGTCGCCATGGTGACGAACTGGCGCAGCATGACCGACGCGCCGGCCAGCTCCCGGGCCGTCATGTCCGGCACCCCGCATCTGAGCAGCAGGGCGCGCTCCCGCCGTACGAGCGACTCGATCGCCGAGTCGTCGTAGCGGTCGCGCACGATGCGGGCGTCGGCCGGGTGCAGCCCGATCCAGGCCCCGGACACCTCCCGGATCCGCCCGGCCAGGCCGTAGTGGTCCGGGTGGATGTGCGTGACCAGCACGGCCTTCACGTCGGTGATCTCGTATCCGGCCGTCGCGAGCCCCGCGACGAGCGCGGCGTAGGCCTCCTCGGTGTTCCAGCCGGCGTCGATGATCACCACCCCGTCCGGGATCTCCAGGGCGTAGACCAGGACGTACCGCAGCGGGTTGATCGGGATCGGGACGGGGATCGACCACAGCCCCGGCCGCACCCGCTCGACCTCGGGCAGTCTCCCGCCCAGCCACGCCGCGCGCTGCGCCTCGTTCGCCGCGGTCACGCTCACTTTGCTCATCGGCTCCCCGCCTCTCGCAGCCATGCCCGGTCGATTGTCCCGCCGTACCGAATATGGTTCTACAGAAGATGTCCCGATTCGCGCGGGCCGGGGCGGGAGCCACGGCGTCCCGGGCGCCGTACGGAGCGGCACGGGCAGGGCGGCGCCGGGCGCCGGGCGGAGCGGCGCCATACGGAGCGGCGCCGGGCGTCGGGCGGAGCGGCGT
>JADGHC010000201.1 GCA_019689655.1 Microbispora sp. | reverse complement strand
CCCCGGGCGGGCGCCCGCGCCCGGCCCGGCGCGGCCCGGGCGGGGGGCGCCGTGGCCGAGGACGCCGCCGTCCCCGCCCACCTGGCCGGCCTCGCCGTACGGCTCCCGCGCGCCCCCGGCGGGATCGACCTGCACGCCCTCCTGGCCGAACTGCACCGCAGGCAGGTCGTGAGCGTGCTGCTCGAAGGCGGGCCCACCCTCGCCGGCGCCTTCCTGCGTGAGGGCCTCGTCGACCGGGTCGTCGGCTACCTCGCCCCGGCCCTGCTGGGCGCGGGGGCGGCCGCGCTCGGTCCCGCGGGAGTCACCACGATCACCGAGATCCACCGGCTGGAGTTCGCCGAAGCCACCCCGGTCGGACCGGACCTGAAGCTGGTCCTGCGTCCGAAGTCCGCCGACCGGCCGTTCCCCAAGGAGAGCTAGATGTTCACCGGAATCGTCGAGGAGCTCGGCGAGGTCGTGGCGCTGGAGCCGCGCGGCGACTCCGCGCGCCTCACCGTCCGCGGCGCGCTCGTCACCGCGGACGCCCGGCACGGCGACTCGATCGCCGTCAACGGCGTCTGCCTGACCGTGGCCGGCGTCGACGGGCAGTCCTTCACCGCCGACGTGATGAAGGAGACGCTCGACCGGTCCGCGCTCGGCGCCCTGCGCCCCGGCTCGCGGGTCAACCTGGAGCGCGCCGTACGGGCCGACCAGCGGCTCGGCGGGCACATCGTGCAGGGCCACGTGGACGGCACCGGCGAGGTGCTGTCGCGCGAGCCGGGGGAGCACTGGGAGGTCGTCCGGATCTCGCTGCCCGCCTCCCTGGCCCGGTACGTCGTGGAGAAGGGCTCGATAGCGGTGGACGGCGTCAGCCTGACCGTGACCGGGGTGACGGCGGACTCCTTCGCCGTCAGCCTGATCCCCACCACCCTCGAACTCACCACGCTGGGCCGCAAGCAGCCGGGCGAGCCGGTCAACCTCGAGGTCGACGTGATCGCGAAGTACGTCGAGAAGCTCACCGTGGCGACCGCCCCGGGGAGCGCGGCATGAGCTGGACCGACGCGGCGGCCTTCTACGTGTTCGGCAAACCGGTGCTGTGGACCGACCTGATCGGCAACGTGTGCGCGCTGAGCACGGTCGTGCTGGCGATCAGGAGGACGATCTGGACCTGGCCGGTGCAGCTCGTCGGCTCGGCGCTGCTGTTCGTGGCGTCGGTCAACGCGCACATCACCGGCAACGCGCTCAAGCAGGCGCTGTTCGCCGTCCTGGCCGTCTACGGCTGGGTGAAGTGGTCGCGCGGCACGCGCGGCGGCGCGGAGCTGCCCATCCGCTCCGCCCGTGCCGCGGAGCGCGCGGCGCTCGTGGGCGTCATGGCCGCCGGGACGGTCGCGGTCGCGCTGCTGTTCACCTTCCTCAACTCCCGGGGCTGGAACATCTCCTGGGCGCCCTGGCCCGACGCGTACATCTTCGTGGGCAGCGCGGTCGCGACCTGGGCGCAGGGCAGGGCGCTGGTCGACTTCTGGATCGTATGGGTCGCCGTGGACCTCGTCGGGGTGCCGCTGGCGTTCACGTCCGGGCTGGTGGTCTCCGGCCTGGTCTACGGGGTGTTCTTCGTGATGGTTCTGATCGGGTTCCGCGGCTGGCTGCGGCAGTCGCGCGAGTTGCGGGCGGTGGTGGCATGAACCGCGGGCACGGCGTGACCCGTCCACGCGGCTGCGAGCCGGCGGGCGAGGAGAGGGCATGAGCGGGATCAGGCTGGACCCGATCGAGCGGGCCGTCAGCGACATCAGGGACGGCCGGCCGGTGGTGGTCGTGGACGACGAGAACCGCGAGAACGAGGGCGACCTCATCTTCGCGGCGGCCAAGGCGACCCCGGAGCTGGTCGCCTTCATGATCCGCTATACCAGCGGCGTCATCTGCGTGGGCATGGAGGGCGCCACGCTCGACCGGCTCGGCCTGCCGCTGATGGTGCCGGACAACCGCGAGCGGCTGCGCACCGCGTACACGATCAGCGTGGACGCCAGGGACGGGGTGACGACGGGCATCTCCGCCGCCGACCGGGCCAAGACGATCAGGACGCTGTGCGACTCGGCCACCGAGCCGTACGAGCTGGTCCGGCCCGGGCACATCTTCCCGCTGCGCTACCGGGAGGGCGGCGTGCTGGCCCGTCCCGGGCACACCGAGGCGTCGGTGGACCTCGCGAGGCTCGCCGGGCTGACCCCCGCGGGCGTGCTCGCCGAGATCGTCAACGACGACGGCACGATGGCCCGCCTGCCCCGCCTGCGCGAGTTCGCCGACGAGCACGACCTCGCGCTGGTGTCGATCGAGCAGCTCATCGAGCACCGCCGCAGGTCCGAGCGGATGGTCAGCCGCGTCGCCGAGACCCGCATCCCCAACCGGTACGGCGTGTGGCGCGCGTACGGCTTCGCCAGCGCGCTCGACGGCGGCGAGCACGTCGCGCTGGTGTACGGGGACATCGACGACGGCGAGAACGTGCTGGTCCGGGCGCACTCGGAGTGCCTCACCGGCGACGTGCTCGGCTCGCTGCGCTGCGACTGCGGCGTGCAGCTCGACACCGCGATGCGCATGATCGCGGAGGAGGGGCGCGGCGTGATCGTCTACCTGCGCGGCCACGAGGGGCGGGGGATCGGCCTGCTGGCCAAGCTGCGGGCCTACAGCCTGCAGGACAACGGCAGCGACACGGTCGACGCCAACCTGGAGCTGGGGCTGCCGGTGGACGCCAGGGAGTTCTCCAACGCCGGGCAGATGCTCGCCGACCTCGGCGTGAAGTCGGTGCGGCTGCTGACCAACAACCCGGCCAAGGTGCGGGGCATGGACGGGTACGGCATCAAGGTCCTGGGCCGCGAGGCCATGCCGGTGGCGATGAACCCCTACAACGAGAGATACCTGACGGCCAAGCGGGACCGGCTCGGCCACGAGATCTCGGGCGGCGTCCCCCGCGACATCCACGGCGAGCACTTCGGCAAGGGGGCCTCGTGACGGACCGGACCGGCGCCGGGCCCGGCAACGGCGGCATGAACGAGACGAGCGGTGACGACGGCGCGTTCCGCGCACGCGGTGGCGGGCCGTCGGATGAGGAGGCGGCATGAGTGGTGCGGGGCGGCCGGAGGCCGCGGCGGTGGACGCGAGCGGGCTGACCGTCGGCATCGTCGCCGCCCGGTGGCACGAGGAGATCACCGACCAGTTGCTGGCGCGGGCCGAGCAGGCGGCGCGGGACTGCGGCGCGGCCGTGGTCTCGGTGCGGGTGGCCGGGTCGCTGGAGATCCCGGTGGTGGCGCAGGCGCTGGCCCGCCGCTGCGACGCCGTCGTCGCGCTCGGGGCGGTCATCCGGGGGGAGACGGCCCACTTCGACTACGTCTGCGACTCGGTCACCGCCGGCCTGACCAGGGTCTCGCTCGACGAGTCGACCCCGGTGGGCAACGGGGTGCTGACGTGTGACACCCTTGATCAAGCGGTCGAGCGGTCCGGCGTGCCGGGCAGCAAGGAGGACAAGGGGTACGAGGCGACGATCGCCGCCCTGGAGACCGCGCTCCTCCTGCGCGGCCTCGCCGGCTGACGCGCCGCGTCCGCAGCGCCGAGCCGGGAAGACTTGATTGGTGATCATGCAGTATCCGCCCGCCGCCCCGCCGGCCGGGCATGCCGTACGCCAGCGCGCCCTGCCCGCCGGCGGAGGGCGTGATGCCTGAAAGCGCGCCGCCGCTGCCCATCACGTGGCGGCCCCGCGTGACGACGATCATCGCGTACGGCATGGCCGCGGTGATGGTGATCGGCTCGATCCTGCTGGCCGCAGGCCTGCCCGAGCAGTTCAGGCTGCCGGACCGGCTGGGCGTGGTCGCCTTCGGCGTGGCGGTGGCGTGCGTGCTGCACCTGCTCGGCCGCCTGCGGGTGCGGGCGGACGAGAAGGGGATCACCGTGGTGAACCCGCTGCGGGTCCACCGCTTCGAGTGGGCCGAGGTGCTGGGCGTCACGATGGTCGAGGGCGATCCCTGGCCCAAGCTGGACCTCGCCAACGGGCTCAGCCTGGGCGCGATGGGCATCCAGAGCACCGAGCGGGAACGCTCACGCCGGGCGGTGGCCCAGCTCGCCGCCCTCATCCGGGAGCGCGGCGAGGCCCCCGACCGTCCGTGACGGCGGGGGCCCGCGGCGGATCTCAGGCGCTCAGCCGTACGGGCGGGGCCGCGCCGAGCCGGCCGCGCCGCCGCAGCTCGGGCAGGACGCCCTCGCCGAACCAGAGGGCCTCCTCCAGGTGCGGGTAGCCCGACAGCACGAACTCCTCCACGCCGAGCGAGGCGTACTCCTCGATGAGATCGGCGACCTCCGCGTGGCTGCCGACGAGGGCGGTGCCCGCGCCGCCGCGCACCAGGCCGACCCCGGCCCACAGCCCGGGGTGGATCTCCAGGTCTTTGGCCGTGCCGCCGCGGAAGCCCTCGTGGAGCGCGAGCATCCGCTGCTGCCCGACCGACTCGCTGCGGGACAGGATGGCCCGCGCCGACGCGATGTCCTCGGGGGAGATCTGGTCGAGCAGCCGCTGCGCCTCCGCCCACGCTTCCTTGGAGGTGTCCCTGGTGATCACGTGGAGGCGTACGCCGAAGCGCAGCGTGCGGCCCTCGGCGGCGGCCAGCTCGCGCATCCAGTCGAGCTTCGCCGCGACCTGCGACGGCGGCTCGCCCCAGGTGAGGTAGACGTCCACGTGCCGGGCCGCGACCGGGCCCGCGGCGGCCGAGGAGCCGCCGAAGTACAGCGTGGGCACGGGGTCGGGCGGCTCGGCGACCGTCGCGCCCCCGACCTCGTAGTACTTCCCCTTGAAGTCGAACGGGCCGCTCCAGGCGCCGCGCACGATCGACAGGAACTCGTCGGTCCGCGCGTACCGCTCGTCCTTGCCGAGGTGGTCGCCGAAGCGGCGCTGCTCGGCGGACTCCCCGCCGGTCACCACGTTCAGCAGCAGCCGGCCGCCGGAGATCCGCTGGTGGGTGGCGGCCATCTGGGCCGCGAGCGTGGGGGACAGCGCGCCGGGCCGGAACGCGACCAGGAACTTCAGCCGGGTCGTCACCCGGGTGAGCGCGGCGGTGACCAGCCAGGCGTCCTCGCAGTAGGTGCCGGTCGGGGTGAGCACCGCCTCGAACCCGGCGTGCTCGGCCGCCCGCGCCACCTGGGCGAGGTAGTCGATGGTGGGCGGCCGGGTCGCCGCGGCCCGTGCCTGTCCGTGCCGGCGGGCCAGGCCGTGGCCGCCGCCGGTGATGGAGCGGCCGTCGCCCGAGGTGGGCAGGAACCAGTGGAATCTCATTGCTGGGCCTTCCTGACGATGTCGTTGAAGCGGTCGTCGACGAACTGGGAGAAGGTGAGGCTGCCCGGGATGAGGCCCGCGGCGGTGAAGGCGTCGGCGATCTCCTGCTCGGAGGAGACGACCGAGTCGTCGATCACGACCGGGGTGGCCACGACGTTGGCGACGGCCGCGTCCGCCACCTCGACCGGCAGGCCCGTCTCCCGCGCCCACACCTTCGCCCACTCGTCCTGGTGGGCCGCGGCCCAGACCCGGGCCTTGGCCAGCCGGGTGAGGAAGTCGCCGATCGCGGCCCGCTTGCCCGGGTCGTCGAGCGCGGCGGGAGCGGCCACCTGGAAGCCCAGCCCGTTGACGATGCCCGCGCCGTCGATCAGCAGCCGTGCCTTGTGCTGGATCTCGGCCTGGGAGGTGAAGGGGTCCCAGATGGCCCAGGCGTCGACGGTGCCCGACGAGAAGGCGGCCAGGGCGTCGGCGGGCTGGAGATACTGCGGCTGGATGTCCGTGAAGGACAGGCCCTCCTTCTTCAGGACCGCGAGCAGGTGGTAGTGGGCCGAGCTGCCCTTGGCCACCGCGATCTTCTTGCCCTTGAGCTGGGCCGGCGAGGTGATCGGGGACCCGTCGGGGACGAGGATCGCCGACCCCTTGGCGCTCTGCCGGTACGCGGCGACGATCTTGATCTTCGAGCCCGCGGCGGCGGCGAAGACGGGCGGGGTGTTGCCCACGCCGCCGATGTCGACCGCCCCGGCGTTGACCGCCTCCAGCAGCGGCGGACCCGAGGTGAACTGCGAGAACGTGATCGTGTACGAGGTGCCGTCGAGCAGCCCGGCGGCCTTGAGCAGGGCCTCCGAGCCGGCCTTCTGGTCGCCGACCCGGAGGGTGACGCGGCCCGGGGACTGCCCGTCCCGGCCGCCGGACGCGCCCTGGTCCGCCGAGGCGCAGGCCGTACCGGCCGCCAGGGTGATCAGCAGCGCGGCGAGGAGTCTCCTGATCATGCGGGTCCTTCCGGGGTGACGCCCAGGGCGGTCAGCAGCGCCGCGCGCAGGGTGAGCAGGCCGGGGTGGTCGCGGTGCCGGGGGCGCGGCGTGGTGACGGTCCACTCGTGCCCGACGCGCCCGCCGTCGAGCACCAGGACCCGGTCGGCCAGCAGCAGCGCCTCGTCCACGTCGTGGGTCACCAGCAGCACGGCCGGGCCGTGCGCCGCCCACAGGTCGAGCACCAGGCGGTGCATGGTGATCCGGGTCAGCGCGTCGAGCGCGCTGAACGGCTCGTCGAGCAGCAGCAGTCCCGGCTCGCGGACGAGGGCGCGGGCCAGGCTCGCCCGCTGCGCCTCGCCGCCGGACAGCGTCAGCGGCCACGCCCGCGCCCGCTCGGCCAGGCCGACCTCGGCCAGCGCCGCCTCCGCCCTGCCCGCCGCGTCGGGTGTGGTCAGGCCGAGCGTGAGGTTGTCGCGCACCCGCTTCCACGGCACCAGCCGGGGCTCCTGGAAGGCCACGGCCACCGAGCCGTCCACCTTCAGGTCGCCCTCGATCTCCTCGTCCAGGCCGGCCAGCGCGCGCAGCAGCGTGGACTTGCCCGAGCCGCTGCGGCCGAGGAGCGCGACGAACTCGCCGCGCGCGATCGTCAAGTCGAGGCGGTCGAGCACCGTACGGTCGCCGAAGCGCCGGGTGAGGCCGCGTACGGTCGCCACCGGTCCTGCGGCGTCCGGGGCCTGCGCGGCCGCGGGGGCGCTCACCGGGACAGGAACTCGCGCCGCCATCTCAGCGCCCTCCTCTCCAGGAGCCGGACCAGGGCGTCGGTGAGCAGGCCGAGCGTGCTGTAGACGAGCAGGCCCACCACGATCACGTCGGTGCGCAGGAACTCCCGGGCGTCGTTGATCATGTAGCCGAGGCCGGCGTCGGCGTTGACCTGCTCGGCCACGATCAGCGCCAGCCAGGCCACGCCGAGGCTCTGCCGCAGCCCGACGAGCGTCTGGGGGAGCGCGCCGGGGAGCACGATGTGCCGGACGAGCGCGGCCCTGCCGAGCCGGAGCGTCCGGGCGACCTCGGCGAGCTTGCCGTCCACGCCGCGGATGCCCGCGAACGTGTTGAGGTACAGGGGGAAGGAGACGGCGAGCGCCACCAGCAGCACCTTGGGCGTCTCCCCGATCCCGAACCAGAGGATGAACAGCGGGATCAGCCCGAAGAACGGCAGCGCCCGGAGCATCTGCATGATCGGGTCGATCGCGTTCTCGCCGGTACGGCTCAGCCCGGCGATCAGCGCCAGGCCGACGCCGGCGACCGCTCCGGCGGCGAAACCGAGGAGCACCCGTTCGAGGGACACCGCGATCGCCGTGGGCAGCGTCCCCGAGCGCACCAGGTCGAACGCGGTCGCGGCGATCTGCGCGGGGGCGGCGAGCAGCCGGGAAGGCAGCAGCCCGGACGTGCTGGCGACCTGCCAGAGCAGCACGACGACGAGGGGGCTGACCCACCTGTGCCATCCCCTGCGGAGGGCGCGGGATGTGGCGGCACGGGGGCGGTGCCGGGGATCGGCCCGGACCGTACCCCGGAGCTCGCCCTCGAGTTCGGCGACGGACATGGACACACCTCGCAGTTGACGACGGAGGAATCACCCACCAGATTTGTCCACAATACCTACCAAGTCAATAGGTTTATTCGCTGCCACATCCCGCACCCGGACCGCGGTGTCGTCACCCGCGGCGGCCGGGGAACGCCCGCCGGGGGCTGAAGGCGACCATGTCGGCACCGGCGGCGACCGTGTCGGCACCGGCGGCGACGCCGGCGGTCGCGTCGTCCGGCGGCACACCGGACCCGCGCCGTAGGCGGCATCCGCGCCGGGGATGGTGACGTTCTGCTCCTTGAACTCTCCGGCGTTGCGGATCCGGGCCGTCCCTTGGTAGGTGTCCTCCGGCGGGAGCCGCTCACGGCGTTCGGCCGGGGCCGTCTCGACCTCTGCCGCGAGGGCGTGGACGACGGTTGCCGTGTCCGGGCCGGCTATGCGGGCCTTTGCCGGGTCGGGCCGCTTTCCGTGCCGTACCCGGACGGACGCTTTGGCATCGCACCGCGGTTCGTGCGGCGGAAACGTGGAACGTCCGGCGAATTCGCGGCGGAAATCCGCCCGCGCCCGGCGCGGCGAGCTAAGCGGGGGTAAATTCCCTCCCAGGAAAACCCAGCGGCGTGCCCTTTTCCGATCTGGCCCGGAACGTCGTTCATCGATCCGCGTCAATCGGCCGACCGGCAATCGCGTCGGCTTTTCTCTGGATCATTCCGAAAGGCACGTGGTGGGCTGGACGAGCCTCTACAGATATTCGGACAATAAGGGACAAACATCCCGATTTGCCGCGCTGTGGCTCGATCGGAGCGTCGCGGCCCGATCGGAGAGGAGAAGGCCATGCGAGGTGGGCGATACGGCGTGATCGTGGGCTCGGCTTTGCTCGGCGCGATCACGCTCTGCCCGGCCGCGGCGTCCGCGGCGCCGGACTCGGCGGGTGCCGTGCGCGCGGCCGTCACGCAGGCGGCTCCCGGCAATTCGTACACGAAGCCGAAGCCGCCGGGGTGCACCACCCAATGCAGAAACCACCGTAGATACAAGTGCTGCCCCATCGGGTGCATACGAGTCAAGGGGAAATGCTAGAGGGCGTCTGACATGGCGGTCCCCGGGGCCGCCGAGCGTTCTCCGGCCGGCTGATATCCGCTCCGCTCACCGCGGCGCCCGGATTGGCGGCGGCGGGGTGGTGGCCGGCGCCGCGGGCTATGCTCGCCCCGGATAGGGGAGGGGTGCGTGGCGGTATTGATCGACCGGCCGAACTGGCCGGGGCCCCGGGGACTGCTGTGGTCCCATCTGGTCAGCGACTCCTCGCTGGAGGAGCTGCATGAGTTCGCCCGGTTGCTCGGCGTGCCCGAGCGGGCCTTCGACCGGGACCACTACGACGTGCCGGAGACGGTCTACGAGCGCGCGGTGCTCCTCGGGGCCGAGCCCGTCGGCAGCCGGGAGCTGGTGCGCCGGCTGCGTGCGTCGGGTCTGCGCCGCCCGAAGACCCACACCTGATCTACGCCGTAAAGGCGGGCGGGTTTCCGGCGTCCGCCCACGCGACGGCGCGCTGCGCCAAGTACGCCGGGCGGTCTCTGCCACCCGACGCGCGCCGGCCGAAGCCGGGCTGCTCAGAGGCGGGCCAGTTCGGCCGCGAGGTTCTCGCGGGCCCGCCGCTCCCAGAGGTCACGGCCCGCGGGGGTGCCGAACAGGCGGGGCTTGCCGAGCAGTTCCCGCAGCACCACGGCCCGCCCGGCGCGGAAGGCCTCGTCCGGCACGTGCCGATATTCCTCGCGTACGGCCCTCGCGTAGGTCTCGTACTCGCCGGGCGGCGCCGCGAGGATCGCGAGGTCGGCGTCGCACAGCACGGCCGCGTTCGCGTCGCCGGGCTCGTAGGCGTGCCCGGCCGTGATCCGGACGAGCCGGGCGACCTCGCGCACGCGCTCCGGGGGCAGGCCGCAGGCGGGCAGCCGGGCCTGGGCGAGCTGGGCGCTGCGCTCCTCGTCCCATCCCGGCCGCCCCTCGTAGACGGCGTCGTGGAACCACGCGGCCAGCCGTACGGCGTCGGCGTCCGCGGCGTGGGCGGCGAGCGGCTCGATCGCGGCGAGGACCGCCCGCAGGTGGGCGGTGGTGTGGTAACGGCGGTGCGGCTCCGCCCAGCGGGCGGCCAGCTCGGCGGCGAGCGTCCGCCCGGCCGGCGAGCGCGTGAGGCAGGCGGGCGGCGCCGGAGTCTGATCGTCGCGCACGTTCCGACCCTAGCCGGGCGAGGAGTGCCGAGAACGAGACGAGCGGCCCGCCGACCCGCGCCC
>JADGHC010000200.1 GCA_019689655.1 Microbispora sp. | reverse complement strand
GTAGCCCTGCGGCACCCCGGCGTACCGGGTGACGCCGTCGGACGGGTCGTCCCAGACGATCGACAGGTCGGCGTCGCGGTAGCGGATGTTGTTGACGACGAAGTGGTCCCAGCCGATGTCGATCGGCGACAGCTCCACCTTGGCGTCGTCGCGCGGGCGCAGCCCGGCCACGTCCTCGATCAGCGTCCAGTTGCCGCTGCCGAGGATGTTGTGGTGGATCCACGACCGGTAGGTGATGGACGAGCCGTTCCAGTTCGCCCAGAACTCGTTGGCGTCGGGCCAGCGCGTGTCGCCGCCGACGTACTGCGCCCAGGCGTTCCAGTAGAGCAGCTTCTTGTAGTCCTCGTTGGTGATGTAGGAGCTCGGGTAGTTGCGGATGGCCGAGGAGAACAGCCGGAACTGCACGGTCGAGTTGATCGTGGAGAAGTTGTTGGTGCCGGGGTTGCCGGCCGCCGCCGCTGCCGCCTTGTCCTTCTGGTTGGCGGTGTAGAAGGGGAAGATCGGATACTCGGCCGGGTCGGCGAACAGCCGCAGCGCCTCCCGGTAGGTCGCGGTGTCCGGCATCAGGCCCACCGCGTACGGGTAGAAGTTGTTGATTTCCTTCCACGGCACGAGCGAGTTCGTCGCCACGTGCCGGTGCTTGAGCACCCGGTCGACCGGGTTCCACAGCACGTTGACGACGGCGTTCTGCACGCGGGCGGCGAGCGCGCGCATCTCGGCCGCCTTCGCGGTGTTGCCGATCACGTCGTACGCCTTGGCGGCGGCCAGGGCACCGCTGTAGACGTACGCCGACTCGGTGCGGTCGAGGTTGCCGCTGCGCCAGTGGAACGACACGGCGTCGGCGTCGTTGCCGGTGAGGGTGCCCCAGTCGTACTCGATCAGCCCGTTGCCGTCGTGGTCGTAGTAGGCGAGCTGGCCCTTGGCGTCGCCCTCGGCGTACTTGGCGCCGGGGACGGATCGTGGTGAGGTTGTTGAAGGCGTTCACGGTGCCGGTCAGCTCGTTGCCGCTGCCCGAGGTCGCGTACGGCGAGGTGGCGCGCAGCTGCAGGGTGGTGGACGGGCCGGGGTCTCGGTGGCGACGGCGTCCAAGGCCCTGAACAACCGGCCCGAGGTCGCCGCGGAGACCCGCGCCCGGGTGCGGCGGGCCGCGGCCGAACTGTCCTTCCGCCCCAACGCGCTCGCCCAGGGGCTGATCTCCGGCCGCACCCGCACGATCGGGCTGCTCACCGACGAGCTCGGCGGGCGCTTTTCCATGCCGGTGCTCCTCGGGGTGGAGAACGCGCTGGGCGACGAGGAGACGTCGGTCGTGCTCTGCGACGCGCGCGGCGACGCGATCCGGCGCCAGCACTACATCCGCACCCTGCTGGCCCGGCAGGTCGACGGGTTCGTCATCCTGGGCGACAGCAACGACGTGCGGCCGTCCCTCACCCGGGACATCCCCGCGCCGGTGGTCTACGTGTACGGCGAGTCCAGCGACCCCGCGGACCTGTCGATCCTCGCCGACGACCGGGGCGGGGCGCGGCTGGCCGCCGCCCATCTGATCGGGCTGCGCCGCCGCCACATCGCCCACATCACCGGGCCCGAGTCCTACCGGGCCGCCCGCGACCGGGCCGACGCGCTGCGCGAGGCGCTGGACGAGGCGGGCCTCGCCCTGGCCGGCGGCGAGCCGTTCTTCGGGGAGTGGTCGCGCCGGTGGGGCCGCCACGCCACCCGGATGCTGATCACCGCGGCCCCCGAGACGGACGCGATCTTCTGCGGCAACGACCAGATCGCCGACGGCGCCTGCGAGGCGCTGGCCGACCTGGGACGGCGCATCCCCGACGACGTCGCCGTGGTGGGCTATGACAACTGGGAAGCGCTGGCGGCCGACTGCCGTCCGCCGCTGACCACCATCGACCTCAACCCGGAGCAGCTCGGCGCGGCCGCGGTCGAGTACCTGTCGGCCGCCCTCGACGGGCACCGCACATCCGGCGTCATCCGGCAGCCGGGGCGGCTGGTTGTGCGGGAGTCGACCGGCCCGCCCCCCGTCGCCCCGGCGACTGAAATCACCGGTGAATTACCGCTCCCAATGCGCCGGAATTCGCACAGAAAAGGTTTTCTGGAAAATCGTCAGCGGGCCTCCGGCAGCCAGACCCGCATCGTCGCCGGCCCGTGGTTGCCCCAGCGGTGGTACGGCACGAGCCACAGCACCATCGGCTCCCCCCGCTTCGTGCGGACGTTCCCGTACGGCCAGCCGTCCTCCTCGCTCACGACATGGCGGGCGGCGACCTCCAGGGACGGCCCCCGCTCCACCGGCGGCGTGTCGGTGCTGACCTCGATCTCCGACAACAGGGGCGCGTCCCCCGGCGACTCCGCGCAGTAGACCAAAGGCCCCCGCTCCACCGCGACGCACCCGCGCACGGCGTCCACGCGGGGATCGGCGCGGACCCAGCGGGGCGCCATCGGGATGTCGAGACGCACCTCCTCGCCCGGCCGCCAGGAACGTTCCCACTCCTGCCGCCCGCCGCCCGCCCAGCCCGGGATGCGCACCGCGATCCGGCGCGGCTCCGGCGGCGCCTCCTCGACGATCAGCGTCACCGACCCCGACCAGGGATAGCCCGTGGAGACTCGCACCCGCAGCCCGTCATGGGCGATGACCGACGGCGTGATGTGCTGGATCTGGATTCCCCGCCCGTCCGCGGTCGCGAAGTAGGCGGGCAGCGAGGCGAACGTACGGGCGATGTTGGTGGGGCAGCACGACACCTCGCGCCAGGGGGCGCGCAGCCCGCCCTCCGCACGCGGGCTGACCCCCTCGATCTTCTCCCCCGGCACCCGCACCTGCAGCGGGTTGGTGTAGAAGAACGACGTGCCGTCGAGCGCCACCGCCGCGGCGACGACGTTGTAGAGCGTGCGCTCGGCCAGGTCCGCGTAGCGGGGGTCGCCGGTCGCCAGCAGCAGCCGGTGGGCCAGCATGACCGACGCCACGCCGGCGCAGGTCTCGTTGTAGGCGCGGTCGGGCGGCAGCTCGAAGTCGTCGCCGAACGCCTCCCCCGCGTGCCGCGACCCCATGCCGCCGGTCAGGTGGGTGCGCCGGGCAACCGTGCGCTCCCACTGCCGCTCGACGATCTCCAGCAGCTCCTTGTCCCCCGTCTCCACGGCCAGGTCCACGACGCCGCAGGCCAAATAGAGCGCGCGTACGGCATGCCCGCGGAACACCTCGGCCTGCCGTACGGGCAGGTCGTCCTGGTAGTAGGCGCGGCCCAGCTCGATGTCGGCGAGCGCGGGCCGCCCCCGCCGCTCGATGAACCGGCGGGCCATCTCCAGGTAGCGCTCCGCGCCGGTCTCGCGGTAGAGCTCGACCAGCGCCATCTCGATCTCCGGGTGCCCGCAGACCCCGGTGCCCTCCATGAAGGTCGCGCAGACGTGGTCGGCGGCGCGGCGGACCACCTCCCACAGCTCGTCCTCGCCGTGGGTGCGCTTGCGGGCGATCCCGGCCTGGATCAGGTGGCCGTAGCAGTACAGCTCGTGGCCCCACTCCAGGTCGGTGTACCGCGCGCCGAGCCACTTGGTGTTGAGGTAGCCGTCGGGCTGCTGCGCGGCGGCGACGACACGGGTCAGCTCCTCGATGCGGGGGTCGCCCGCCCAGGCCATCGCCTCCATCAGCTTGTAGACCTCGGAGTCGCTGAACTCCCGGCCACGCCGCGGCTCGCCCGTGAAGTTGGCGATCCACCCCACCCGCTCCATCCAGGTGTGGCAGTGATCGATGATCGTCCGGGTCGGCTGCGAGCCCCAGAATCCGGGCAGCAGGCGGACGTCCGGCAGGCCGACGGGGGTGAGGGCGCCGGAGGACGGGACGACGGGACTAACCACGCAAGGCTCCTGACATGAATCCGCGGACGTAGTAGCGCTGCAGTACGAGGAAGAGCAGCAGGCAGGGCACCGCCATGACCATGACTCCGGCCTGCAGCATGCCGTAGTCGATCGCGCCGAAGGTCTTCTGCGTCATGCTGACCACGGCGACCGGCAGCGGGAAGCTCGCTCCGTCGTTCAGCAGGATCAGCGGCGCGAAGAAGTCGTTCCAGGAGGCGAGGAACGCGAACAGGGCGACGGTGATCAGGCCGGGCCGTACGGCGGGCAGCAGGATGCCGATCAGCGCGCGCAGCGACCCGCACCCGTCGACCATCGCCGCCTCCTCCAGCTCACGGGGGACGGCCTCGAAGGAGTTGCGCATCATGTACGTGGCGAAGGGGAGCTGGAACATCACGAAGACCAGGGCCAGCCCGACCAGGGAGTTCTGCAGCCCGACGTACCCGAGCAGGACGTACAGCGGGATGAGGATGGTCGCGTACGGCACCATGAGGATCGCGAGCGTGGCCAGGAACAGCAGGTTCTTGCCGGGGAAGCGGAACCGGGCGAACGCGTAGCCGCCGAGCGCCGAGACGACGACGGTGCCGGCCACCGTCAGCACGGACACCAGCAGGCTGTTGCCGAAGTAGCGCGGCAGCCCCTCGCCGAACCGCGCCATCTGCGCGTAGTTGCCGAACGTGAAGCCGCCGTCCTGGCCCCGCAGCGAGGACCAGCCGCTCCACAGCAGCGGGAACAGGAACAGCACGGCCAGCGCCGACCGGGACGAGTAGTACCTCATCTCAGGACCTTCAGCTGGAGGGTGTTGAGCGCGACCAGGACGACCAGCAGCACGACGGAGATCGCCGCGGCGCCGCCGAGGTCGAACTTGAAGAAGGCGTTGCGGTAGATCACCATCACCATCGAGACCGTGCTGTTGTCCGGCCCGCCGTTGGTGAAGATGAAGAACTGGTCGAAGGCGAGCAGCGACCCGGTGATGCTGAGGATCAGCATCAGCGCGATGGTGGGGCGCAGCAGCGGCAGCG
This sequence comes from Microbispora sp., assembly GCA_019689655.1. Taxonomy (GTDB): domain Bacteria; phylum Actinomycetota; class Actinomycetes; order Streptosporangiales; family Streptosporangiaceae; genus Microbispora. Next base: position 5,277 of record JADGHC010000200.1, on the reverse strand, counting down.
TGATCCGGGTGAACACCTGCCAGCGGGACGCGCCGTCGGTCCTGGCCGCCTCGTAGACCTCGACCGGGATGGACTGCAGGCCGGTCAGCAGGATCAGCATGTTGAACCCGGCGAAGCGCCACAGCACCAGCACAATCGTGGAGGCCAGCGCCATGTTCGGCGTGCCGGTCCACTTCACGCCGAGGAACCCGAACGGGCCGACGTCGTTGTTGAGCATCCCGTAGAACAGCAGCGCCGCCGCGGCGAACCCGACCGCGCCGGGCAGGAAGTACGCCGTACGGAAGAAGCCGACGCCGGGCCGGCGCTCCTGCACCAGCAGCGCGAGGCCGAGGGCCAGCGCCGACAGCAGCACCGTGATGATCGCCGTGTACTTCAGCGTGAAGACGACGGCGCCCGGGAACAACGGGTCGTGGACGATCTTGGTGTAGTTCGCCGGGAAGTTGAACGTGGGCGCTCCGAGCAGCGGCCACCGGTGCAGCGACATCACGACGACCAGCACCAGCGGGGCGAGGAACAGGGTGAGGACGATCACTGCGGTGGGCGCCGCGTAGGCCATCCCGGCCAGTGCGCGCAGGGTGCCCGGACGGGCCGGGGCGCGCCGGCCCCGGCCCGTGCGGGCCGCCGTCGTCAGCTGAGCCATTCCCGTCATCACTGCTGCAGGGACTGGTTGACGGACTCGTTCAGCGAGGGGAGCTTCGAGGGATCCCCGAAGACGGCCTCACGCGCCAGCCGCAGCCACGGCCCCTGCGGGTCGTTGAACGTCTGGCCGAACTTCAGCGCGTACGGCGTCCTGCCCTTGGCGACGAGCGAGTTGATCAGCACGACCCGCGGGTCGGCGGAGGAGTACTTGTTGTCCGCCAGGTCGGTGCGGGCCACCACGTCCTTGTTCTTGGCCACGACCTCGATCTGCGCCTCGTCGGAGACCGTCCAGGCCAGGAAGTCCCAGGCCTCGTCCGGGTGCTGCGAGGTAGCCGAGATGCCGATCGAGTCGCCGCCGACGAAGGTGGACTCGCCGCCGTCGGGGCCCGCGATCGGCGCGACGCCGATCTTCATGTCCGCCGGCATCGACCCGAGGGTGGTGGACGGCATCGGCATCACGCCGATCTCACCCTTGGGGAAGAAGCCGGTCCAGGTCGGACCCTGCTCCTCCTTCGTGGTGGGCCCGGTGATCCCCTTCTCGTACAGCTCGCGGTAGATCGCGAAGACGTCGGTCATCGGCGGCTTGTCCACCAGCGACTGGGTGCCGTCCTCGTTCAGCACCTCGCCGCCCGCGGCCCAGACGGACGGCCAGAACGTGAAGACGTAGCAGCCGCCGCAGTTGCCGCCGAAGAACGTGCCGTGGACCTTGCCGTCCTTGCCCAGCTTCTCCTGGATGGTGGTGGCCTGCTCGGCGAACTCCTTGAGCGTGGTGGGGCCCTTCTCCGGGTCGAGTCCCGCCTTCTTGTACAGGTCCTTGTTCCAGAACCAGACCGACAGGTCGAGGGTGTGCGGCAGCGTGTACTGCCGGCCCTCGTACGTGCCGAGCCGCATGTGGGAGGGGGCCAGCGAGTCCTTGAACGGGAGCTTGGCGATCCGGTCGGTGATGTCCAGGAACAGGCCTTGGGAGGTGTAGTTCGGCACGAAGACCACGTCGGAGGCGAAGATGTCCGGGAGCTGCTTGGCCCCCGCCGCCGCGGCGATCCTCGGCTGGTAGTTGTCGGTGGGGATGACGGTGAGCTTCACCTGGTTCTTGTGCGTGGCGTTGTAGGCGTCGACCAGGCGCTGGCTCTGCGCCTGCGTGGCGGCGCGGGTCCACATCGTGATGGTCACCGGGCCGTCCGACCCGGCCGACGCCGATCCCGCGGGCTCGCCGCCGCCGCAGGCCGCGAGTGCCGCGGCCAGGAGCGCCGCGGCGGTGATCGCCGGCAGTCGTCTGAACATCGATGCTCCTCGTCGGGGGGTGTGCCGTGCTGGTGTGCTCCTCGAGTGACGAAGATCACAGAAAACGGACCTAAAAGGTTTTCGGTAACGTAGCCGCACCATACGCCACCGTCAACGGGATGCCTAGTCCTTGCGCCATCACGAAGTGGCGACTATCTTCGGCAACGCCGAAGTCACCTAAGCTGAAAAGGTTTTACGAATCGATGCCTCCTCCGCAACGACCCGCCACGATCACCGACGTGGCCGCCCTCGCGGGGGTCTCGATCGCGACCGCGTCCAAGGCGCTCAACGGCCGGGGGCAGGTGCGCGAGGAGACCCGCAGGCGCGTCTTCCAGGCCGCGGAAGAGCTGTCGTTTCAGCCGAACGCGCTGGCTCGCAGCCTGCTGTCCGGGCAGACCCGCACGATGGGGCTGCTCACCAGCGACAGCGTCGGCCGCTTCGGTATCCCGGTGCTGCTCGGAGCGGAGGACGCATTCGGCGCCGGCGAGATGGCGGTGCTGCTGTGCGACGCCCGCGGCGACGCCATCCGCGAGCAGCACCATATCCGCACGCTGCTGGCCCGCCGGATAGACGGGCTGATCGTCGTGGGCGAGAGCACCGACCCCCGGCCCTCGATCAGCCGCGACCTGCCCGTGCCCGTCGTATACGCCTACGCGCCGTCCGACGACCCCGACGACGTGTCCTTCGTACCCGACGACGTGGACGGCGCGGCGCAGGCCGTACGACACCTGGTCACCATCGGGCGGCGCAGGATCGCGCACGTCACCGGTCCGCAGCACTATCAGGCGGCCCGGGACCGCGCGGCCGGAGTGGCGCTCGCGCTGGAGGAGGCGGGCCTGCCGCTGTCCGGCGGCCAGGTCCTGTACGGCGTGTGGTCGCAGCGCTGGGGACGGCAGGCGGCCGAGGTGATCCTGCGCGCCGACCCCGAGGTGGACGCCGTCGTCTGCGGCAGCGACCAGATCGCGGCCGGCCTGGTGGAGGCCGTGCGGGAGCGCGGGCGCCGGGTGCCGGAGGACCTCGCGGTGGTCGGCTACGACAACTGGGAGGTCCTGTCCACCGAGACCAGGCCCCCGCTGACCACGGTCGACATGAACCTCGAGGTGCTCGGCCGTACGGCGGCCCAGCACCTGTTCGCGGCGATGGACGGACGGGCCACTCCCGGCATCCACCGGATGCCGTGCCGGCTGATCATCCGCGAGTCGACCGTCTGATCGCACGGCGGCTGACTGCGGGCACCGATCAATACACGAGGCGCCTGTCCGGAAATTTCCGGGCAGGCGCCTCGTTGTGAGGATCTAGTCGTTGAGGTGCCGGCGCAGGTACGACTCGACCTGGTCGAGCGAGATCCGCTGCTGGGCCATGGAGTCGCGCTCGCGGATCGTCACGGCCTGGTCTTCCAGGGTGTCGAAGTCGATCGTGATCGCGAACGGCGTGCCGATCTCGTCCTGGCGGCGGTAGCGGCGGCCGATCGCGCCGGCGTCGTCGAAGTCCACGTTCCAGCGGCGGCGCAGCTGGGCCGCGAGGTCGCGGGCCTTCGGCGACAGGTCGGCGTTGCGCGACAGCGGCAGCACCGCGACCTTGACCGGGGCCAGGCGGTGGTCGAGGCGCAGCACGGTCCGCTCCTCCATCACGCCCTTGGCGTTGGGCGCCTGGTCGACGGTGTAGGCGTCGAGGAGGAAGGTCAGCGTCGCCCGGTCCACGCCGGCCGCCGGCTCGATGACGTACGGCACGTAGCGCTCACCCGACTCCTGCTCGAAGAACGACAGGTCGGCGCCGGACGCCTTGCTGTGCGAGGTGAGGTCGAAGTCGGTGCGGTTGGCGATGCCCTCCAGCTCGCCCCACTCGGCGCCCGGGAAGTTGAAGCGGTACTCGATGTCCACGGTCCGCTTCGCGTAGTGGGCCAGCTTCTCCTTCGGGTGCTCGTAGAGCCGGAGGTTGTCCTTGTTGATGCCGAGGTCGACGTACCAGCGCAGGCGCTCGTCGATCCAGTACTGGTGCCATTCCTCGTCGGTGCCGGGCTTGACGAAGAACTCCATCTCCATCTGCTCGAACTCGCGGGTGCGGAAGATGAAGTTGCCCGGGGTGATCTCGTTGCGGAACGACTTGCCGATCTGGCCGATGCCGAACGGGATCTTCTTGCGAGCCGACTGCTGGACGTTCAGGTAGTTGATGAAGATGCCCTGGGCGGTCTCCGGGCGCAGGTACGCCAGGCCCGACTCGTCCTCCACCGGGCCGAGGAAGGTCTTCAGCAGGCCGCTGAACTGCCTGGGCTCGGTGAAGGCGCCCTTGTTGCCGCAGTTGGGGCAGGTGACGTCGGCCAGCCCGCCGGCGGGCTTGTCGCCGTGCTTGGCCTCGTACGCCTCGATGAGGTGGTCGGCGCGGTAGCGCTTGTGGCACGACTGGCACTCGGTGAGCGGGTCGGTGAAGGTGTCGACGTGGCCGCTGGCCTGCCAGACCTCGCGGGCGAGGATGACGCAGGAGTCGATGCCGACGACGTCGTCGCGGCCCTGCACCATGGCCTTCCACCACTCGCGCTTGACGTTGTTCTTGAGCTCGACACCGAGGGGGCCGTAGTCCCAGGACGCCCGCAGGCCCCCGTAGATCTCGCTCGACGGGAAGACGAGCCCGCGGCGTTTGGCGAGGCTGACGATCGTTTCCAAGACGTCGGTGCGACGTGCCATCAGTGGAACTCCATCCGGCTGGGTGTCGGCGTTGAGATCGGGGTCAGCGGTGCTGCGATGCTCGCTGAAGCGGGCGGGCCGGCCCGGCCGCCGTATCGCGGCTGCGGGACGTCCGGCCACCTGCCAGGATCTGTGCCCAAGCTTAGGGGAATCCGGCGCCCCCGCGCTCAAGCCTTGCCCACGGTCCCCGCGCTCGCCCCCTCGCCCGGCGGTGTGTAGACGCCCTCGAAGGCGCTGGGCTCGTTGATCATAAGGGTCATCAGGGGATACATCACCATACGGGCCGCGGACAGGGCACGCCGGTAGTAGCCCGCGCCCTCCCACTCGCTGACCACCGCCCACAGGTCCGGCTCGTCCACCGACCTGCCGATCTGACCGCGCAGGTATCCCGGCTGCGCGGCCAGCAGATCGAGGATGGCGCGCGCCCGGGCGGCGAACTCGTCGGCCTGGGCGTCCGGCACCGAGTAACGGATCACGGCGAGCATGCCGCCCAGCATGCCACCCCCTCCGTACGGCCCGCCGGGCAGGGGGCGGGCCGCGTTGGCCGCCGCCGACGGCACCGGGTACGCCGCCGGCTTCCACGGAGATGCCCGCGGAGATGCCCGCGGAGATGCCCGCGGAGATGCCCGCGGAGATGCCCGCGGAGATGCCCGCGGAGATGTCCGCGGAGGAGCCG
>JADGHC010000199.1 GCA_019689655.1 Microbispora sp. | reverse complement strand
ATCGGCCTGGTCATCGCGGTCGTCGTGGACGCCACCATCGTCCGCAGCCTCCTCGTGCCCGCGACCATGCGGCTGCTGGGCCGCTACGCCTGGTGGGCGCCGCGTCCGTTGGCCCGGCTGTGGGACCGGTTCGGCGTACGGGAAGGCGAGGCCGTCGTGGACGCCGGGCAGGTCGTCGCGAAGGCCTGAGCGGGGCCGGAGCACCCGGCCGCCGGCGTCTCTCGGTTCCGGAAATCCCGCGAGGACCCGGCGCCGTCGCCTAGTTCGGCACCTGCCAGCCGCGCTCGCGCAGCGCCTCGGTGAGCACCGCCGCCGCCTCCGGCTGAACGTACAGCTCGGCCGCACCGAGCGGCAGTCCGGGGGCGTGCTCCAGGCGGATGTCCTCGATGTTGACGCCCGTCTCGCCCGCGGCCTGGACCAGGCGGGCCAGCTCGCCGGGACGGTCGCCGATGAGCACCTGAACCACGGCGTACTCGCGTGCCGGGCCGCCGTGCTTTCCGGGGATCCTGCCGGTCCCCCGTACGCCGCGCGACAGCAGATCGGTGACCTGCTCGATCGCCGCTCCGTCGCCGGCGAGGGCGCGGAGCGACCGGGCCACGGCGCTCAGGTCGGCCACGACCGCCTCCAGCACCTCGGCGACGGGCAGCGCGTTGCCCGCGAGGATGCCGGTCCACAGCGCGGGGTCGCCGGCGGCGATGCGGGTGACGTCGCGCACGCCCTGGCCCGACAGCCCGAGCGCCGTTTCCGACGCCTCGGCGAGCCGGGCCGCCACCGCCGCGGCCGTGACATGCGGGGCGTGTGAGACGACCGCGACGGCACGGTCGTGCTCGGCCGCGTCCACCCGCACGGCGTTGCCGCCGCACAGCGCGATCAGCCGCTCGACCGCGGCCACCGCCAGCGGGGACGCCTCGTCCGTCGGGCAGTACGCCCACGGGCGGCCGAGGAACAGGTCGGCGCGGGCCGCCACCGGGCCCGACCGCTCGCGGCCCGCGAGCGGATGCCCCGCGACGTACGTGGAAAGGTCGCAGCCGAGCTGGGCGGCCTGGGCCAGCGGGAGCGCCTTCACGCTCGCCACGTCGGTGTAGAAGCGGGCGCTGTCGCGTTTTTGCAGATCGAGCAGTTGCTGCGCGACGAACTGGGGCGGCACGGCGACGACCGCGAGATCCACCCGCTGCTCGCCGGTCCAGTCCTCCCCCGCACCCAGCTCCCGCGCCAGCCGTACGGCTCCCGCGTCCCGGTCGGCCAGGAAGACCCGCACGTCCCGCTGCCGCAGCGCCAGTGCGACCGACGTGCCGATGAGGCCCGTCCCGACAACAACCACACTGCCGATCTCGGCATCCTCGATGGGGGTCATCGCGCTCTTCCTGCCGTCGCCGTCCCAGGAGCGCCATCCCGTGACGGATCTGTTGTGGGTGGATGGTGATGTCGCCGGTCCCGCCGGGTGACGTCTGCCGGGCGATGTCCGGCCGGTCGCTTACTGGGCGATGTCCACGCGCAGCGCCGCGGCCCCGCGCAGGTACACGTGCTGGATCTCCTGCCGGGAACGGTCGGTCTCCACGTGGGCCATCAGCCGCACCACGCGCGGGAGCGCGCCCGGCACGTCGATCTCGGTCGCGCACAGCAGAGGCACATCGTGGAACCCGAGCTTGCGTGCGGCCAGCGCGGGGAACTCGGCGTTGAGATCGGGCGTGCACGTGAAGATCACGCTGATGACATCGTCGGTCATCAGGTTGTTGCGCCCCATCACCTCGGTCACCAGCTCGGTGGTCCCGGCAAGGATCGCGTCGCGATCGTTCCCGTCGACCTGGATGGCTCCGCGAATCGCCCGCACCATGTCGTTCCCCTCTCGCCGTGACCGGCCGGTCTCCTCCGGGGAGGAGACCCACCAGTCGCTTCAGCCAATTCTGCCTGGCTTGCGGCGATCACCGTGCCGCGCGGACAGGCTACAGGCCGACCGCCGCGTAAAGATCCCCGATCTCCTGCACGGTGAGCGCGCGCACGGTGCCCGGCTTGAGCCGGCCGAGCTTCACCGGGCCGAACTCGATGCGGGCCAGGTCGATCACGCGGTGCCCGACCGCCTCCATGAGCCGCCGGACGATGTGCTTGCGGCCCTCGTGCAAGACGACCTCCACCAGCGCCTGCTGGCCGTGCTCCTGCACCACCCGGAAATGGTCCACCCTGGCGAGGCCGTCCTCCAGCTCCACTCCCTTACGCAGCACCTTGTGCAGGTCGCGCGGAATGGGCCCGGGCACCTTGGCCCAGTACTTCTTCTGCACGCCGTAGCTCGGATGGGTCAGCCGGTGGGCCAGCTCGCCGTCGTTGGTCAGCAGCAGCAGGCCTTCGGTCTCGGTGTCGAGGCGTCCCACGTGGAACAGCCGGGGCGCGAGGTCCTGCACATAGTCGTTCAGGCACGGCCGGCCCTCGGGGTCGTCCATCGTGCTCACCACGCCGATCGGCTTGTTCAGCGCGTAGTAGACGGTGTCCGCCGAGGTCGGGATGCGCTTGCCGTCGACCCGGATGACCTGCTTGGCGGGATCGACGCGGGCGCCGAAGCGGCGCACCGTCTGCCCGTCCACGGTCACCCGGCCGTCGCCGATCATCTGCTCGCACGCCCGCCGACTGGCCACCCCGGCCCGGGCGAGCACCTTCTGCAGCCGCTCGCCGCCCGGCACCTCGGTCGTGTCGCGCTCGTCGGTGTAGTCCGCGTCGTAGAAGTCCGGGTCGCGCAGCGGCTGCCGGGCCGACTTGAACGGGTTGCCCACACCCGCGCCGGGGCCGCGCATACCCGCCCCCGGCCGGGCCGCTCCGCGCACGCCCGATCCGCCGGACCGGCCGCGCGTGCCGCCGATGCGGCCGATCGTCTGCACCTCGTCGCGCCGCGTCCGGCCCCTGCCGCCGCCGCGCCCGGCGCGGAAGTCGGCGCGCACGGGCCGTGCGCCCCGGGCCTCCCGGCCGCCGCTCCGGTTGTCGTACCCGTCGCGATCGGCGACCCCGTCGCCGCCGCGCTCCTCGGCGCGGAAGGCCGCACGCCGCGTCTCCCGGGCCGTCTCGAAGCCGTCGCCGCGGTCGCCCAGGCGGTCCCGGCCGCCCTCCGGCTTGCCGTACCGGGCGCGGATGCCGCCCCGCTCGGCGCGGACGGACATGCGGTCGTCGTCGCGATACCACTCGCCCCGGGAGCGCTCGTCACGGCGGCCGGCGTCACCGTGCCGCCGCCCCTGCCTGTCCGGCCTGGAGTCGAACCCGTACCCGGACCGGGAACCCGGAACGCGGGAACCGCCGCGCCGGTCGTCCCCGGGGCGGAAACCGCCGGATCCGCCGCGGGATCCGCGCGGGTTCGCGCCCTGCCGACCGGTGCTCCGGCTCCGACCGCGTCCCTCACCGGACGGGGTGCCACGCCTGCTGTTCACTACTTCTGCTCCTCAAGGGTTTCCACGTCGTCCGGGAGGAACGGGGCGAGTTCGGGAAGCTCGTCGAGGCTCCGCAGCCCCAGTTTCTCCAGGAAGTAATTCGTCGTCCGGTAGAGCACCGCCTGGCTCTCCGGGTCGGTTCCGGCCTCTTCGACGAGGCCGCGGGCGACCAGCGTCCGCATGACGCCGTCGCTGTTCACCCCGCGCACCGCCGCCACGCGGGCCCGGCTGACCGGCTGCCGGTAGGCGACCACGGCGAGGGTCTCCAGCGCGGCCTGCGTCAGCCGCGCCTGCTGGCCGTCCCTGACGAACCTCTCCACCACCGGCGCGCACTCCGCCCTGGTGTAGAAGCGCCAGCCTCCGGCCACCTCTCGAAGGTCGAAACCCCGTCCGGAGGCCGTGTATTCCGCCGAGAGCGCGCGGAGCGCCGCGGCGACCTCCGCCGTCGGGCGTTCGAGCACCTGCGCGAGGGTCACCTCGGCGACCGGTTCGTCCACCACCATCAGGATCGCCTCGAGGGCCGCGGTGAGCGTGATCCCCTCGGCCGGCGGCTCCGCTGCGTCCCGCGCCTCGGACGATGCCGGGACCTCGTGATCGCGTCGGGGACGCCCGGGCGATCCGGAGGCGAGCGCGCCGCCGTCCCGTTCCCGTCCGTCCCCGGCGGAGCCGGACAGGTCGCCGCCGGAACCAGGGGTGTCGCTCGCTTCCATCGCTCCTCGCTCGTCCTGCGGTGGTCCCGTCTCTCCCGCGCCGGCCGTCCGGCGCCGTCTCCCCGGGGCCGCCGTCGCCTCAGCCGGTGCGGCCGCCCGCCTCACTCATCCCGTGCGGCCGCCGCCTCGCCCTGCCGCTCCGGGCGCCGGCTCCCGTCGTAGTCGTCGCCGATCACGATCTCGCCGTCAGCGGTGCCCGTCCAGGTGATGTACAGGTCGCCGAGCGGTTCGACCTGTTCGAAGGAGACCGCGGCCTCCCGGAACAGTTCCAGGACGGCCAGGAAGCGGGCGACGACCTCGTACGTCCCCGCGCAGTCGGTGATCAGCGCCCGGAAGGTCGCCTTGTGCAGCCGCCTCAGCCGCTCGACAAGGATAGCGGCTTGCTCCCGGACGCTCGCCAGCGGTTGATAGATGTGCGCGACCGACACCGTCGGCGGGGCCTTCGGGGTGAAGGCGCGTGCCGCGATCTTGGCGAGCTGCTCGGGCCCGATGCCGAGCACCAGTTCCGGCAGCAGATCGGCGAAGCGCTTCTCCATCGGCACCGAGCGGGGGAAGCGCAGCGCCTCCTCCGCCATCCGGCCGGCGAAGATCTTCGCGACCTCCTTGTACGCCCGGTACTGCAACAACCGCGCGAACAGCAGGTCGCGGGCTTCCAGCAGCGCGAGGTCCTCCTCGTCCTCCACCTCTCCGGTGGGCAGCAGCCGGGCCGCCTTGAGGTCGAGCAGGGTGGCCGCGACGAGCAGGAAGTGGCTCGTCTGGTCAAGGTCCCACTCCGGTCCGCGCGACCGGATGTACGCGATGAACTCGTCGGTGACCTTGTGCAGGGACACCTCGGTGATGTCCAGCTTGTGCTTGGAGATCAACCCGAGCAGCAGGTCGAACGGCCCTTCGAAGACGTCCAGGTGCACCTGGAAGCCGCCCGGCGCGCCCTCCTCGGTGCCCTGGTCGGTCTCCTGGCCGGTCGTCACGCCCGCCATCGTCGCCTACCGGTGCGATCGCCCGGGACCTATGTCGTCACGCGGTCAGACGCGGGCGGGCCACCGGGCCAGCAGCTCGCGGGCCAGCTCGCGGTAGGCGGTGGCGCCCATCGAGCCGGGGTCGAACTGCGTGATCGGCTCCCCTGCCAGGGTGGCGTCGGGGAAGCGGACCGTCCGGTTGATGACGGTGTGGAACACCTTGTCGCCGAAGCCCTGCATGATCGTCTGCAGCACCTCGCGGGCGTGCAGCGTGCGGGGGTCGTACATCGTGGCGAGCAGGCCGTCGATCTCCAGGCCCTTGTTGAGCCGCTCCTGGACCTTGCCGATCGACTCCATCAGCAGCGCGACGCCGCGCAGTGCGAAGAACTCGCACTCCAGCGGGATGATCACGCTGTGCGCGCAGGTCAGCGCGTTGACGGTCAGCAGGCCGAGGGACGGCTGGCAGTCGATCAGGCAGATGTCGTAGTGCGGCAGCAGGGGTTCCAGCGCCCGCTGGAGGGCGTACTCCCTGGCCACCTCGTTGACGAGCCGGATCTCCGCGCCGGACAGGAAGATGTTGCTCGGCAGGAGCTGCATGCCCTCGACGGTGGTGTCGAGCAGGACGTCCTCGACCGTGACGTCGGGCTCCTCCATGACGAGGTCATAGATCGTCGCCTCGAGCGGCCGGGGGTCGATGCCCAGACCCACCGACAGCGCGCCCTGGGGGTCGAAGTCGACGAGCAGGACCCGCTGACCGACCTCGGCGAGCGCGGCGCCCAGGTTGATCGTGGTCGTCGTCTTGCCGACGCCGCCCTTCTGATTCACCATCGCGACGATGCGCGCGGGCCCGTGCGACTCCGGCGGGGTCGGCTCGGGGAACACCGGACGGGGACGGCCCGTAGGCCCGATCGCGCCGGGGACCCCCACCCACGTCCCCTCTGTGGTCGCAGTCACCTGTTGGTCCTCCCTGACGGCCCTCGAACCTGATCGAATTTAAAGGGTAGGCACGTGGTCGGCAAGGCGGCGCGCCACGGGCCCTCGAGATGCCCCGTTCAATGCAGGGCGCGGGGATGTGCCGCCGCGTAGACCTCCCGGAGCTTGTCGACCGTCACCAAGGTGTACACCTGCGTGGTGGTCACCGAGGCGTGGCCGAGCAGCTCCTGGACAACCCTAACGTCGGCGCCGCCATCCAGGAGATGGGTTGCGAACGAATGGCGCAACATGTGCGGGGATACACCGGAAAGTCCGGCTCGCTCCGCCGCCGCCTGCAGCACCTCCCAGGCGCCCTGCCGGGTCAGCCGCCCGCCCCTGGCGTTGAGGAACAGCGCAGGGGTCCCCCGCCCGTGTGCCGCCAGCCGGGGCCTGGCCCTGACCAGGTACGCGTCGAGCGCCTGACGGGCGAAGCGGCCGAGGGGCACGACCCTGGTCCGCCCGCCCTTGCCGCGCAGCCGCACCTGGTCCTGCTCGTGCCCGTGGTCGCCGTCGCGGTCGCGGGCCGGGCCCGTGGGCACGTCGTCCACCGCCAGCCCGACCGCCTCGGAGATCCGGGCGCCCGTGCCGTACAGGACCTCCAGCAGCGCGCGGTTGCGCAGGGCGAGCGGCGAGTCGTCCGGGCCGCAGGCGGCGATCAGCCGCTCCACCTCCGCGACGCTGATCGCCTTGGGCAGCCGCCGGAGCTGACGCGGCGGGCGCACCTCGTGGGCGGGGTCGTGACCGGCCACGCCCTCGCGCACGGCGAAGCGGTGCAGCCCGCGTACCGCGGACACGGCGCGGGCGGCCGAGCTGGCGACCAGCGCCGGATGGTCCTCGTCGCCCTCCCGCAACGCGGCCAGGAAGGCGACCACATCCGCCTCGGCGACCTGCGCGAACGTCTCGAGCCCGCGCGAGCGGAGATGTTCGACGTATCGGCGCAGGTCACGGCGGTAGGACGCGAGCGTGTTGGCAGACAGCCCCCGCTCCACCGCCAGATGGGCGAGGTAGCTGGACAGCACCGCCTCGGGCTCGCTCAGGACGTCTCCCTACGGACTCATGCCTCCGGCGCGTCGGCGGGGCGGAGCCCCTTGAACCCGTCGGCGGAAGCAGCGTACGCGGCGAGGATACCGGCGACCGCAGGAGAATTGTGGATCATTCCGCTCAGCACCTTGCCGACCGCCACACCGAGGGGAATCCAGACGGCCGGCATGTCGGCCTCCTCGTGGTGGCGTACGTAGGTGTTCTCCTCGTCGGGGATCGGCTCGAGATCGCGGGCCAGGAAGATCCGGATCCGCTCGTTCGTCATGCCCGGGGAGGTATACAGATCGACCAGCGTGTGCCACGTACGCGCCCGGTAGGCGGCCTCCTCGGCGAGCTCGCGCGCCGCGCACTCGACCAGAGGCTCGCCCGGCACGTCCCGGATGCCGGCCGGAAGCTCCCACAGCAGGCGGCGCACCGGATGCCGGTACTGGCGGATCAGCAGCACCCGGTCCTCGTCGTCGAGCGCGAGCACCGCGACCGAGCCGGGATGGACGATGTAATCGCGGTCGGCGGTCACCCCGCCGGGCATGTCCACGGTGTCGGTGCGCACCGCGATGACCCGCCCGGCGAAGCGCTCGGCGGAGGCGACGACGTTCCAGGACTCCTCGGCGTCCTCCACGTGCACCGAGTTCCCGGCGGTCACTTGGCCCGCCCCGCCTTCGCCGCGTTCTCGCGCCGGCCCGCGTACTCCAAGGCGGCCTCGACCAGCCCCTTGAACAGCGGGTGCGACCGGGTGGGGCGGGAGCGGAACTCCGGGTGGGCCTGGGTGCCGATGAAGAACGGATGCTGGTCGGCCGACAGCTCGGCGTACTCGACGAGGCGGCCGTCGGGCGACAGGCCGGAGAACACCATGCCGACCTTCTCCAGCCGCTCCCGGTAGGAGTTGTTCACCTCGTAGCGGTGCCGGTGACGCTCCTCCACCTTGGCCTTGCCGTACAGGCGGCGGGCCAGCGAGCCCTCCGTGAGCATGGCCGGGTAGAGGCCGAGCCGCATGGTGCCGCCCATGTCGCGCTCGCCGGCGACGACGTCCTTCTGATCGGCCATGGTCGAGATGACCGGGTCGAGGGTCTCGGGGTCGAACTCGGTGCTGTCGGCGCCCTCGATCCCGGCCAGGTTGCGGGCCGCCTCGATCACCATGCACTGCATGCCGAGGCAGATGCCGAGCAGGGGGATGCGCTGCTCGCGGGCGTGCCGTATGGCGCCGACCTTGCCCTCGATGCCGCGCACGCCGAACCCGCCGGGGATCAGCACGCCGTCGACGCCGTCCAGCTCGCGGGCCGCGCCCTCGGGGGTCTCGCAGTCGTCGCTCTTGACCCAGCGGATGTTGACGCGCGCGTCGTTGGCGAAGCCGCCCGCGCGTAGCGCCTCGGTGACCGACAGGTACGCGTCGGGCAGGTCGATGTACTTGCCGACCAGCGCGATCGTGACCTCCTTGGCCGGGCGGTGCACCCGGCGCAGGAGCCGGTCCCACTCGGTCCAGTCCACGTCGCGGAACGGCAGGCCGAGCCGGCGCACCACGTACGCGTCGAGCCCCTCGGCGTGCAGGACCTTGGGGATGTCGTAGATCGAGGCCGCGTCGACGGCGGAGACCACGGCGTCCTCGTCCACGTCGCACATCAGGCTGATCTTGCGCTTGAGCGAGGTGGTGATCGGGCGGTCCGAGCGGCAGACGATCGCGTCGGGCTGGATGCCGATGCTGCGCAGCGCGGCGACCGAGTGCTGCGTGGGCTTGGTCTTCAGCTCGCCGCTCGGGCCGATGTACGGCAGCAGCGAGACGTGCAGGAAGAAGACGTTGTCGCGGCCGACCTCGTGCCGGACCTGCCGGACGGCCTCCAGGAACGGCAGCGACTCGATGTCGCCGACGGTGCCGCCGACCTCGGTGATGACCACGTCGACGTCGGGACCGGCCATGCCGCGGATGCGGTCCTTGATCTCGTTGGTGATATGGGGGATGACCTGGACGGTGTCGCCCAGGTACTCGCCGCGCCGCTCCTTGGCGATCACGTGGGAGTAGACCTGGCCGGTGGTGACGTTGGCGGAGCCGTGCAGCTCGGTGTCGAGGAAGCGCTCGTAGTGGCCGATGTCGAGGTCCGTCTCGGCGCCGTCGTTGGTGACGAACACCTCTCCGTGCTGGAAAGGGTTCATCGTGCCGGGGTCGACGTTCAGGTAGGGATCGAGCTTCTGCATCGTGACGCGGAGGCCGCGAAGCTTGAGAAGGCGACCGAGGCTGGAGGCCGTGAGTCCCTTGCCGAGACTGGAGGCGACGCCGCCGGTGACGAACAGATGCTTGGTTTGTGCGGCGCTGCGCAAGAAGAGCTCCCGTGGTCGATGTCGAGCGGGCTGTCCGGATTTGGACACCGCGATGCCCACGGGCTCTCAGAATATCAAACGCTGGGCAACATTGGGCTTGCCACGTGCGCTAACCCGCCATAGCGGACAAGCCGACCTAGCGGTAACTTGTCGCGTTATGTCGTTCCTGAAGCGCGCCGTCGGCCGTCTGGTCCACTGGGGGTGGGCCTATGTGCGGGAGGCCGCGGCGATCAGCCCGGCGTCCCCGGGCGGCTACCGGTTCCGCCGCTTGGGCGAGGGGGCGTGCCTGTCCTTCCCCCAGGGCGCCATCTTCGGCGAGCAGTGGATCGAGATCGGCCCGCACACGCTCGTCGGGGAGCGGGTGTCGATCTCCGCCGGGATGGGCCCCGGCATGGACCTCGGGCCCGACCCGATCGTACGGATCGGCCGGGGCTGCTCGATCGGCAGGGGCAGCCACATCGTCGGGCACCAGTCCATCGACATCGGCGACGACGTCTTCACCGGCCCCTACGTCTACATCACCGACCAGAACCATGTGTACGACGACCCCGAGACCCCCATCGGGCGGCAGTGGCCGCGCAACAAGCCGGTCTCCATCGGCTCGGGATCCTGGATCGGGACGGGGGCGATCATCCTGCCCGGGACCCGGATCGGCCGCCAGTCGGTGGTCGCGGGCGGCGCCGTGGTGCGCGGGGAGTTCCCCGATCACTCGGTCATCGCCGGCGTCCCCGCCAAGATCGTCCGAAGGCACTCCCCCGAGCTCGGCTGGCACGACCCCTCGGCCGTACGCGCGTCCGGCCCCATCACCACTC
>JADGHC010000198.1 GCA_019689655.1 Microbispora sp. | reverse complement strand
TCCGCCTGGCGGATCGGCTTTCCCTGCCCCGCTACGCGGGAGGGTCCGCTTCACCCCCGGCCTGAAGGCCGGAGCACTGCGGACGAGCCTGGTAGCGGAACGGACGCTCGGGCGTTCCGTACGAGCGTGTCCGCGACCAACCGGCGCGCCTCCGCGGCGTCGCAGCGCCGGCGCGGCCCGGTCGCCGCGTACGTGTCCCGCCGGGTCTCCTCCGCCGGCCCGCGGCGGGAAGCGGACGATCCCGAGCGTGGCACGGCGCTCGCCGGCTGCACGGAAGGCGAGGCCCCTGCCGCCCGGCTCAGCCGGGAAGGACGTAACCGCCCACGGACGACGGGATGACGAAGGAGTCGAGCCGCCGAAGCCGGTGGGTCGTGCGGTCGAGCCGATACCAGGTGTGCGTCCTGCGGAGGTCGCCGCGTACGGTGCGGTCGGAACGGGTCAGCACGTCAAGGTGGCCTGCTTTGTCCCAGCGCGTCCGCAGCGGAGTCTCACCCGCCTTGAGCCGGATGGGGATGGTGCTTTTCTTCCCGGTGGCCAGGTTGCGGGTGACGACCTTGTTCGTGACGGTACGACCGGTCTTCGTCCACGTGGTGCCGGCCACGGTCACCCCGTCGGGGGCGAGGTCACCCCGCATGTAGACGGATCGCCGCAGTCTCACCGACCACGTGCCGGTGGAATAGAGCACCGCCGTACGGTTGTCGCCCGCCATCATGCGCGTGCCGGTCGGGTCGAAGTCCCAGACCTGGTATCCCCTCGGCAGGGTGAAGGTCTTCCCGGTGACCGTGTCCGCGACGCGGTCGGCCTCCCGTCCGGAGGCGTCCACCCCGCGCATGCCGACGTACCGGCCGCCCGGTGAAAGGGTCAGTGCGTTCATCTGGAGGTCGCCGGGCCAGGTCACGGCGGGGATCTCGCGGGCCGTACCGGTGGCGGCGGTCCAGATCGTGAGCACGCCGCCTTTTCCATCGAAGTACGCGGCCCGGGCGCCGTCCTGGGAGACCGCGACCACGGCGGCGGCGACGTACTCGTCCTCCCCCACCGTCCTGCGCGCGGCGGGCAGCGGGACGACGCGGCCGTTGCTGAGCCACAGCTTCAACGGGCCACACGGGTGCCGGCCGCCGTCGGCCTGGGAGCAGGAGGCGAGTCCGGCGTAACGGATCACGGGCGCGGCCGGCGCGGCCACGGCCCGGGGGGTGGTGATGAACGCGGGGGTGGCCACCACGGCGGCCAGCGTTACCCGGAACAACATCTCGACATTTTCGCACGATGCGGACATCAAGGATCTGTGGCGAGACCTGAATCCTGCCGCGCTCCCGCACCTCGATGTCCCCGTGCCTCGGTGTTCCCGGCGACCCGCTCCGGCAGCCACGACGAGCAATCGCATACGGAAGGCCGCCGGGAGGCCACCATGTGCCGCCATGCCGCCCACCCGCACACCCTCGGCCTCCGCGGAGCCGCCACCGTCACCGTCACCGGAGGCGACGCGCTCGCGCCCCTCTCCGGAAACGTCCGTGACCGAAACGACTCTCTCCGCGTCCCAAGATTGCCCCGGCGGCGCCGTTCCCGCATTATTCACGCGTCGGGAAAAGACGCAGCAGAGAGGCACGGATGAAGGCAGTTCTGGTTTTCCTCGCCGCCGCCGCGATCGGCGCGTTCGGCGCGGTCCTCCTGCTGCTGCGGAACGCGGCGGGCGCCGATGCGAACCCCCCGGTGGCAGAATCCGCACCCGCGCTCTCCGCCTCTCCCGTGGCCCGGAAAAACGTGCTGTTGGATATCGAGGGTGCCGTCATCGAGGAGATGCCCGGCGACTGCGCGGACAGCCGATACCCGTACCTGTGCCGTTATGTCACAAAACAACTTCTCACCGAGGACCCTCACCTGCTCGACCTGGGTGGCCTGACGATTCGGACGACGATCGACCAGCGGATCCAGCGGGCGGCGCAGCGTTCCATCGACGCGTACGTGCACCGGGACGACCCGCAGGTCGCCACGCAGGTCATGATCGCCCCCGGTGAGGGCGCGATCAGGGCCATGGCCGCCAGCGAGTGCGGCGGCCAGGGCATAGGGCATCGCCGTCGTGCCCTGCTGGAAGGCCGTCCCTTCGATGGTGTCGCGGCTCGGCCGTCAGCCTCGGCGACCCGCGCGGCCCGCACCTCCACCCGTTGACCGACGTCGTCATCGGCGGCCGCCGTTATGCGCGTGTGGACGCCACGTCGATACCCGGCCCGATCTGGCGGAAGGCGATGGCCGAGGCGCTGCGTGGAACACCGGAGAGCCGCTTCGTCCGGCCGGACGCCCGGCGCTTCGGCGGCTGCCGCGACGCCTGTCCGAACTGACCGCCGCCGTTTCCCGGAGCGATCGTCACATCGTTCGGCCCTTTACCGAAGACGCGAACGCACCGAAACGAAATCGGCTGGCATGATTGTTTTCAGCGGCTCCGGCGACCAAGCCGGTCCGGAAAGCGAGGCGGGCTGAATGACTTCGGATCTCCTGCGGGTCACGTTGCCGCTTGTGGTGATTCTGGGAGTGGTCCTCCACGGGGTGGCGCTGGCGAAGTCGGGTGACCTGGCGGAGATCTCGGTCTCGGAGCGGGAAATTCTGATAAGGCCGCGCGGCGTGTTCAAATTCCTCTCGCTGCGCTGGAGCCTTCGCCTCCCCTCGGAGGCCGTCTCGCGGGTGTCCGTGGTTCTCCCGGGAGGCGTCCGGGCGCCCGGCCTCCGTTACGGCGCCGTCTTCTTCCCGGGGCTGACGGCAGGCACGTACATGGCCCCCGACGGCAGGTCGTACTGGCTGACCGGCCAGCGCCTGCCCGCACTGGAGATCACACTGAACGAGGGGCCCCTGTCGTACGTCGTCGTCCAGGTGGCAGATCCGGAGGCCGTCGCCGCACGTATCCGCACCCGCGGCGCCACGCCCTCCGGCGAGACGGAACGCGGGTGACGAGCAGGGCGCCCGGGCTCAGCCGCGCAAGCTCTCGTCGCTCATGTCGTCGAGCGGGGTCAGCGCGGCCGTGGCCGTGTCGTGGTCCAAGCCGGTCGCCTGGAGCAGGTCGACGGCGATGGAGCGAAGCTGCGCGATGATGACGTTCGCCGAAAAGCCCAGGTTCTTGGGCCGCTCGCGTGCGGCGACGGCGAGCAGCGCCTGCCTGGTCAGCATCGGTTCCCGTCCGGCCCCCAGTTCGAGCTGGAGCAGCAGCGCCGCCTCCGAGACTTCGCGCAGCACCTCGGCCAGGGCGACCGGGGGCGGGCTGGGCTCCCCCATCGCCGTGAGCGTGCGGCGCACCAGCACCCGCGCGTTGCGCAGCGCCAGGTCCACCGGCAGGGCGGCGGTCTGATACCTGGCCAGCCTGCTTCGGTGATGCCAGCGCAGCGGCGAGATCCTGATGATCTCCTTGCTGGTGTCCAGCGCCACCGCGAACTCCTCGACCGCGCTCTGGGTCCTGCGTCCGCACTCCAGCGCCTCGGCGGCCAGGTCCGCATCGCCCTTCTCGATCGCCTCCGCCGCCTGTTCCAGCATGGTGGAGAAGGCGTCCAGCACCCCGGACAGATGCCGGCCCACGATGGTGAGCGGGCTCGCGGGCAGCAGGGCGACCGCGGCGATGCCGATGATGCCGCCGGTGAGCGCGTCGGTCATGCGCTCGAGCCCGCTCGCGTCCTCACCCGGGACCAGCATGGCGACCAGCACCGCGGACGACCCGACCTGCGACACGAACAGCTCGCCGTGGTTCAGCAGCGCCGCCACGCCCATCGCCAGCGCGATCACGAGCGCGAGCTGCCAGGGGCCCGAGCCGATCCAGCCCACCAGCAGGCCGCCGATGCCCACGCCCAGGCTGACGCCGACCACCAGCTCGACCAGCCTGCGCAGCCGCTGGCCGAGCCCCATGCCCACGCAGATCATCACCGCGATCGGCGCGAATAGGGGATGCGCGTGGCCGAGCAGATGGACGGCGACGACCCAGGCCAGCGCGGAGCCCACGGCACACTGCGCGATGGAGGGCGCGATCAGCCCGAACGTGCCCAGCCGTTTCCTCACCTGATCACCGAGCCAGGTTCGCACCCCTCCACCATGGCGGATCTTTATGACATTGCGATCACATTTGCCCCGGATTCTTATCGTCTGAACCACTCAGCGAAGGAGCACCGGGAGATCGTGGCTCATGGCCCGTAATTGACAAACCCCGCCCGTCCAGTACGGCAGGCGGGGTTCTCGCACGTCAGGGGCTACTTGAGGAGCTGGCGGGCCATGACCATGCGCTGGATCTGGTTGGTGCCCTCGTAGATCTGGGTGATCTTGGCGTCGCGCATCATCCGCTCGACCGGGAACTCCCGCGTGTAGCCGTACCCGCCGAGGAGCTGGACGGCGTCGGTGGTGATCTCCATCGCGGCGTCCGAGGCCGCGCACTTGGCGGCGCTGGAGAAGAACGTCAGGTCCTTGACCGGGGTGCCGTTCATCGCCAGCTCCGACTTCGCGGCGGCGGCGTAGGTGAGCTGCCGGGCGGCCTCCAGCTTCATCGCCATGTCGGCGAGCATGAACTGCACGCCCTGGAAGTCGGCGATCGGCTTGCCGAACTGCCTGCGCTCCTTGACGTACCCCAGCGCGTAGTCCAGCGCGCCCTGGGCGATGCCGATCGCCTGCGCGGCGATCGTGATCCGGGTGTGGTCCAAGGTGGCCAGCGCCGTCTTGAACCCCGTGCCCGGCTCACCGATCATCCGCCAGGCCGGGATGCGGACGTTGTCCAAGATGACCTGCCGGGTCGGCGAGCCCTTGATGCCGAGCTTGCGCTCCTTGGGCCCGAACGAGACGCCCTCGTCGTCCTTTTCCACCACGAACGCCGAGATGCCCCGCGCACCGGCCGACGGATCGGTCACGGCCATCACCGTGTAATACTCCGACACCCCCGCATTGGTGATCCACATCTTGGTGCCGTTCAGCACGTAGTGGTCGCCGTCGCGCTCGGCCCTGGTCTTCATCGACGCGGCGTCCGAGCCCGCCTCCGGCTCGCTCAGCGCGTAGGAGAACATCGCCTCCCCCCGCGCGACCGGCGGCAGGTAACGCTGCTTGAGCTCCTCGGACGCCGATAGCAGCAGCGGCACCGTACCCAGCTTGTTGACCGCCGGGATCAGCGAGGACGACGCGCACGCGCGGGCGACCTCCTCGATCACGATCACGGTCGCGAGCGCGTCGGCGCCCGCACCGCCGTACGCCTCGGGGATGTGCACGGCGTGCAGCTCGGCCGCCACGAGGTCCTTGTAGACCTCCCAGGGGAACTCTTCGGTCTCGTCCGTCGCCGCCGCACGCGGGGCGATCTTCTCATCGGCCAGAGCCCGGACCGTCTCACGGAGCATCTCGTGCTCCTCGGCCGGCGCGTACAGAGGGAAGCTCATAGCGAGATACTAGGACGTCCGACTATATAGTTACCAGCCAGTAGATCCCGATCTTCCGAGGCGGCCCGTGGGGCGTGCTCTCAGCCGTACGGAGACCGGGCCAGCACGAGATCGACGAGGACGGCGACCGCGTCCTCGTCATTCGTGGGCAGCAGCAGGTCGGCCATGCGGCGCACCTCCTCGCACGCGTTGAGCGGCGCCGCGCTCAGCCCCGCCAGCCGCAGCATGGCACGGTCGTTGAGGCCGTCGCCGACCGCCACCACGTCGGCGTGCCGCACGCCCAGATCGGCGCAGATCCAGCGGAGAGCGGCGGCCTTGCCCGCCGCCGGCGGCCCGATCTCCACGAACCGGCCGCCGGAGGCGGTCGCCACCGCGCCGTCGCCCAGGAGCCCCTGCACCTCGTCGACGACGGCACCGGTGCAGACGGTCCCGGTGTGCACGAGGATCTTCGAAGGCGACTCGTTCACCGGCAGGTGCGACAGCGACGCGCATCGCACGACCCGGTTCCACCGCCGGGCCACCTCCTCCGGGAAAGCGCCGAGGAGCGCCGTGGAGTCGCGCAGGTCCAGCGCGTACGACCAGTGGGGACGGGCGGCGCGCAGCACCGACAGGATCCGCGACACCTCGGCGACGGGAATTCCGGCAAGCCGCCGTACATCGTCCGTTCCCGGGCGCCGGACCAGGGCTCCGTTGCTGTAGGCCCAATGGGCCGAGGCGGGCACCCGATCCAGCACCGCGGGATCCACGTCGCGCCGCGGCCGGGCCGTGATCACGGCGAGCGCGACCCCCGCGTCCGCCGCCCGCCACAGCGCGGCGCAGACCGCGTCGGTCAGTTTTCCCGACCCGTTCAGGAGCGTGCCGTCCAGGTCACAGGCGACCAGCCGGAATCTCATCCGCGGCCGTCGGTCAGCGCGCCGCGGGAGACGACGCCGGGGCCGCCGCGGTCTGCCTGGTCTCGGGCAGCCGATGACACAGCAGCAGGAACCCGGTGCCGAGGAGAGCGGCGAGCGCGGTGCAGGCGGCGGCGGTCCCGGCGCCCACCGTCTCCAGAACCGTTCCCGCCAGGGCGGAGCCGAGGGCGGTGCCCGTGGTCATGAGCGTGATCAGCCAGGCGAACGCCTCGGTGACCGTGCCCGCCGGGGCGAGCGCGTCGACGAGCGTGAAGGACACCACGAGCAGCGGGGACAGGAAGACGCCCGTGGCCACGGCGATCGGCATCATGCCCCACGGCGGCGCCATCGTCGCCACCAGCAGATAGGCGGCCGACAGGCCCGCGCCGAACACCACCATCTGCTTGGTCGGGGCCATCCGCCAGGTGCGCCCGCCGTACGTCACCGCTCCCGCCAGCGCTCCGGCGGCGGACAGGGCCAGCAGGGTGCCGGCGCCGCCGGGAACGGTGTGCTCTTCGGCGTAGGCCACCGCCACGATGTTCAGCCCGCCGATGGCGGTGCCCGCCCCGGCGAGCCCGAGATAGAGCACGAGGAGCGCGCGGCTGCGCAGCGGCCCCCGCCAATCGCGGCTGCCCGCCTCGCCACGCCATTGCCGGGAGGGACGCGAGGTGGCCATGATCAGCACTCCCGACAGGCACAGCAGCGCGGACAGGCACAACGCGAGTTCGGGCGGGGCCAGCGCGACCGTGCCCGCCACCAGCATCGGCCCGCAGATGAAGACCAGTTCCTGCGCGCCGGCGTCGAGGGAGTACGCCTGCTGCAGCCTGTCCTCGCCCACCAAGGCCGGCCACAGCGCCCGCAGGCAGGGCTCCAGCGGCGGCGTGGCCGCTCCGCAGACCGCCGCGCCGGCCAGCACCAGCGGCCGGTTGCCCGGCATCAGCGCGATCAGGAGCATTCCGGCGCACGACAGCAGGGCACTGATCACCAGGACTTTCGTCTGTCCCCACCGGTCGACCATCCTGCCGAGCACCGGCCCGCCGACGGCCAGGGACACGGTGAGCACCCCCGTGGCCGCGCCGATGAACCGGTAGTCCGTGCCGTGCGCCCGCAGGGCGAGCGTCATGGCCAGCGCGGTCATCGCGGTCGGCAGCCTGCCGATCAGCGAGCCGCCGAGTGCCCGCACGACCGATGGCCTGCCCAGTAGTTCGAGATAGGTCACCGTACGTCCTCCCCGGTGAAGCGCACACGCTCATGACGTCCCGCGAGGTCACGCCGGCGACCCCGGTGCGGCCGCCGGTGGGCGGGGCCCACGGCCACCCGCTGTTCGGCACAGCCCGGCCGATGTGAGGCCACGCCGTACGGGCGAAACGACGTCCCGGTCCTCCGGGGCGACCCGGCAATCGAATTCGACCACGGGCCGATCGAATATCCGTCCCCCGGCGGACGGGCCGGAATTTCGACGTGCCGCCGATCCCGTCGCGGGATGTCGACGACGACCTCGTTCCTCTCTTCGGTCATCCGCCCCCGTCTCACGGCGTCGCGGCGAGCAACCGCCCGGCGCGGTCGAGCGTCTCGCGGAGGTTGTCCTCGGTCGTGAGTTCGTACGCCTGCGGGATCGTCAGCCACCGCAGCGGCGTGGTCGGCTTCTCCGGCCGCGCCGCCTCCGGCTCGGCCGTGGCGAGCAGGAAGCGCAGGTCGGCGTGGTCGTGGGCCGGTTCCTTCGGTGACGCGGGCACCGGCACCACGACGACGTGGAGGAGTTCGGCGGCCGGCCACGGAACGAGGTCGGTCAGCCCCGTCTCCTCCCGGCCCTCGCGCAGCGCGATGTCAAGCGGGCTGGTCTCCCCCGGATCCCCGTGGCCGCCGATCTGCAGCCACGCCTGCTGCCGCTCGTGCCAGCGCAGCAGCACGCGCCCGGTCGGCGGATGGACGATGAGCGCGGACGCGGTGAAGTGCACGGGGTTCGACCGGTGCCAGGGGTCGCCGGCCTCCAGCAGACGCATCGCGCGTTCGAGGTCCGCTCGCTCCGCGTCGCCGCGGGGCACATAGTTGTGCAGCAGATCGGTCATGATGTCGGTCGGCACCGGCGCGTTCCCCGTATCCATAAGCAGCGTTTCCGCTAATTAATCCGCAAATTATTCGGGCAGGTTCGCGCGGCACAATATCCTTATTCTTGATTTTCTGTCAATCGATTTTCTTCTCGTACGGCCGGCGTGCGATCGCGATTGTTTTGCGAGGAGCGGCGTACCGCCGAGGGCCCCGCCCGCCGCCGTCCGGCGCTCGCCGGAGCGCCGGCGGACGACGGCCCCCCGATCGACGTCGGGCGGAGATATAGATAGGAGTCCGCGGCAGGCCGGCCTCCTCGCGGCGGGCGGCGAATCCCCGGCCGCGGTCACGGTCTCAGCCTGATTACCCATCAGTAGGTCATGATCCCTCACAAAATCCCCTGACTGACAGTGAGGAAGTGCTGACCTGGCGTCGACCGGGCGCGCCCGGAGCCGTACCGTTGGGGCCAAGGCGCCGGTTTGCCCAGGTGGCTCACTGGGCAGTTGACTGGGCCGGTACCATGCCAGATCACAAAGAGTCGGTAAGAGGGGAGCAGGCCGTGCCGTACCGCCTCACTGTGTTGGGGACCGGATACCTGGGTACTACGCACGCGGCGTGCATGGCCGAACTGGGCTTCGAAGTGCTTGGCCTGGACGTGGACCAAGCCAAGATCGACCGGCTCCGCCGTGGCGAGCTGCCCATCCACGAGCCCGGCCTGCAGGAGCTCCTCCGCCGCAATCTCGACTCCGGCAGGCTGCGTTTCACCACCTCCTATGAGGAGGCGGCGAAGTTCGGCGACGTGCACTTCATCTGCGTGGGCACGCCCCAGAGGAAGGACGGGTTCGCCGCCGACGTCTCCTATCTCGACGCGGTCGTCGAGTCGCTGGCCCCTCACCTCGACCGCGAGTGCCTGGTCGTGGGCAAGTCCACGGTGCCGGTCGGCACCGCCGAGCGCCTCGCCGACAAGCTCGTACGGCTCTCGCCCGCCGGAATGCAGGTCGAGCTGGCCTGGAACCCCGAATTCCTGCGTGAGGGCTTCGCCGTACAGGACACGCTGCGCCCCGACCGGATCGTGCTCGGGGTCGCCTCCGAACGGGCCGAGAAGGTGCTGCGCGACGTCTACGCGCCCCTGGGCGAGGTCCCGATCGTGGTGACCGACTACCCCACGGCCGAGCTGGTGAAGTCGGCCGCGAACGCGTTCCTGGCCACCAAGATCTCGTTCATCAACGCGATGGCCGAGGTCTGCGAGGCCACGGGCGCCGACGTCACGCTGCTGTCGCAGGCGCTGTCGTACGACGAGCGGATCGGCGGCAAGTACCTCAACGCCGGCCTCGGCTTCGGCGGCGGCTGCCTGCCGAAGGACATCAGGGCGTTCACGGCCAGGGCCGACGAGCTCGGCGTCCACCGGGCGCTCGCCTTCCTCCGCGAGGTCGACGAGATCAACCTGCGCCGCCGCGCCCGGACGGTCGACCTCACCCGCGACCTCCTGGGCGGGGCGTTCGACGGCCGCAAGGTCACGGTGCTGGGGGCGGCGTTCAAACCCAACTCCGACGACATCCGCGACTCGCCGGCGCTCGACGTGGCCGTGAAGATCGCCGAGCAGGGCGGACAGGTCACGGTGTACGACCCCGCCGCGCTGGCGAACGCGCGGGCGGCACACCCCCACCTCGGATACGCCGAGTCGGTCCTGGAGGCCGCCCGGGGGGCCGAGGTCGTGCTGCTGCTCACCGAGTGGCGGGAGTTCGTCACCCTCGACCCCGAGGAACTGGGCACCGTCGTCGCCGCCCGCACGATCGTGGACGGCCGCAACGCGCTCGACGCGGACGCCTGGCGCGAGGCCGGCTGGGACTACCGCGCCCTCGGCCGCCCCTGATCTCCCCCCACGGCCGGGCC
>JADGHC010000197.1 GCA_019689655.1 Microbispora sp. | reverse complement strand
CCCCGATGACGCTCCCCCCGCTGCCCGATCTGATCCTGCGCCGGATCACGCACCTGCCCTTCCCGCCCGGCACCGGCTAGCCGCGACCGCCGAGATGTGAGCGATCCGGCCCGACGTCTTTCGAAGGACAGCAAGTGATCACGGTTTCCGGCCTGCGCAAGGCCTACGGCGACGTCGTCGCGCTCGACGGCGTCGATCTCCACGTCGGCAAGGGAGAGATCTTCGGCGTGCTCGGGCGCAGCGGCGCCGGCAAGAGCACCCTGCTGCGCTGTGTCAACCTGCTCGAACGCCCCGACGAGGGGGTGGTGACCGTCGACGGGCGCGAGCTGACCGCTCTCGGCCCGGCCGACCTGCGCCGCGCCCGCCGGCGCATCGGCATGATCCACCAGCACTTCGCGCTGCTGTCGTCGCGGACGGTGGCGGGCAACGTGGCCTTCCCGCTGGAGGTGATGGGGGTCGGCCGGGCCGCCCGCGCCCGGCGCGTCGCGGAGATGCTCGACCTGGTGGGCCTGGCCGACCGCGCCGGGGCCTATCCCGCGCAACTGTCCGGCGGGCAAAAGCAGCGGGTCGGCATCGCGAGGGCGCTCGCCGCCGAGCCGTCGGTGCTGCTGTCGGACGAGGCCACCTCCGCGCTCGACCCCGCCACGACCCAGTCGATCCTGGCCCTGCTCCGGCGGCTCAACCGGGAGCTGGGGCTGACCATCCTGCTCATCACCCACGAGATGGACGTCATCAAGGCCGTCTGCGACTCGGCGGCGATCATGAGCGCCGGGCGGATCACCGAGGCGGGGCCCATCCCCGACCTCCTCGCCAAGCCCGGGTCGCGCCTGGCCGCCGAGCTGTTCCCGCTGCCGCCCGCCGAGCCCGGCACCGTGACGGTCACCCTGGCCGCGGACCAGACCCTGCTGTCCCGGCTCGCGCGCGCGTACGACGTGGAGGTCGCCCTCGCCGGCGGCGCGGTCGAGCCGGTCGCGGGGGTCCCCGCGGGCCGGCTGCGGCTGCGGATCACCGGAGCCGGTACGGCGGCCGCCCTCGCCGACCTGCGCGAGCGCGGCCTGCTGGTGGAGGAGGACGCATGACCTGGTCGGAGATGAGCCCGCTGCTGTGGGAGGCCACCGGGCAGACCGCCGTGATGGTGGGCTGGTCCACGCTGTTCACCGTGCTGTTCGGGCTGCCGCTCGGCGTCTGCCTCGCCGGCACCGACCGGGGCGGGCTGTTCCCGGCGCCCGCCGTGCGGCGCGTGCTCGGCCTGATCGTCAACGTCGGGCGGTCGCTCCCCTTCATCGTCCTCATGATCGCGGTCATCCCGCTGACCCGGGTGCTCACCGGCACCACGATCGGCACCACCGCGGCGGTGGTCCCGCTCACGATCGGCGCGGTGCCGTTCTTCGCCCGGCTGGTGGAGACCGCGCTGCGCGAGGTGGGCCGCGACGTCGTGCAGGCGGCCGAGGCGATGGGGGCGGGCCGGGTGCGGATCGTGACCCGCGTCCTGCTGCCCGAGGCGCTGCCCGGCCTGGTCGCCGGGCTGACCGTGACCGTGGTCACGCTCATCTCCTACTCGGCGATGGCCGGGGTGATCGGCGGAGGCGGGCTCGGCGACCTCGCCGTCCGCTACGGATACCAGCGGTTCGAGACCACTCTCATGGTCGTCACCGTGGTCGTCCTGGTGGTCGTGGTGCAGCTCGCGCAGACCCTCGGCGACGCCGTCGCCCGTCGTCTTTCTCACCGTTGACCCATATAGAAGGAGTTTTGTTCCATGCGTAGAACGCTCGGCCTCGTCATCGCCGCCGTGGTCGCGCTCGTCTTGTCCGCCTGCGGGTCCTCGTCCTCGGACCCGTCCGGCACGGCGGCGGCGGACGCCCCGCTCAAGGTCGGCGTGAGCCCGGTGCCGCACGCGCAGATCCTCAAGTACGTGGCCGACAACCTGGCACCCGCCAAGGGGCTGAAGCTCGACATCGTCGAGTTCAGCGATTACGTGCAGCCCAACCTGCAGCTCCAGGACGGCCAGCTCGACGCCAACTACTTCCAGCACAAGCCGTATCTGGACGACTTCAACGCCTCCAAGGGCACGAAACTGAGCTTCGTCGTGCCGGTGCACCTGGAGCCGCTCGGCCTGTACTCGAAGAAGGTCAAGGATCTCGCCTCGCTGCCGCAGGGCGGCACGATCGCGGTGCCGAACGACGCGACCAACCTCGGCCGGGCGCTCAAGCTGCTCGCCGACAACGGCGTGGTGACGCTGAAGGACGGCGTGGGCACCGCCGCGACCGAGCACGACGTGACCGGCAACCCGAAGAACCTGACCTTCCGCCCGCTGGAGGCCGCGCAGCTCCCGCGCTCGCTCGACGACGTGGACGCCGCGGTGATCAACGGCAACTACGCGCTGGAGGCGCATCTCAACCCGTCCTCCGACGCGCTGGTGCTGGAGAAGGCCGAGGGCAACCCGTACGCGAACGGCCTGGTCGTCGCGCAGGGGCACGAGAACGACCCGCGGGTGCGGACGCTGGCCGGCCTGCTGACCAGCCCCGAGGTGAAGAAGTACATCGAGGACACCTTCAAGGGCTCGGTCATCCCCGCGTTCTGACGCGCATGGGCGGATCGCCCGGCCGGGCGATCCGCCCACGCGGGATCACGAGCGCATCCGGATGTGACTCCTACCACATCGACCCCAAACCGAGTAACGTTCGGTTATGCATCCTGGGGCGATCGCGGCGATGACGCCGGACAAACCGGCGGTGATCATGGCGCGCTCGGGCCGCGTGGTCACCTTCCGAGAGCTCGACGAGGAGTCCAACCGGCTGGCCCACCTGTTGCGGGCCGCGGGCCTCAAGCCCGGCGACCACATCGCCTTCATGCTGGAGAACCATCCGCTCTTCCTCGTGATCGCCTGGGCGGCGCAGCGCTCGGGGCTGTACTACACCGCGATCAGCTCGCGCCTGCAGGCCGGCGAGCTGTCGTACATCGTGAACAACTGCGGCGCGCGGGTCTTCATCTCCTCGGCGAAGCTCGCCGGCGTGGCGGGCGTCGTCGCCGAGGCCGCCCCCGGGGTCGCGCTGCGGCTCATGGTGGACGGCGTGGCGCCGGGCTTCGCCTCGTACGAGGAGGCGGTGGCGGGGCAGCCGGCGACGCCGATCGACGACGAGTGCCAGGGCGCCGACATGCTGTACTCGTCGGGCACCACCGGACGCCCCAAGGGGGTGAAGCCGCCGCTCACCCTGGCGCCGCTGGAGGCCCCCGGGGCCCTGGTGCGGCTGATCCAGGCCCTGTTCGCGCCGTCGGCCGACAGCGTCTACCTGTCGCCCGCGCCGCTCTACCACGCCGCTCCGCTGCGGTTCAGCATGTCCTTCCAGCGCCTCGGCGCGACCGTGGTGGTGATGGAGCGGTTCGATCCCGAGGAGGCGCTCGCGCTCATCGAGCGGCACCGGGTCACCCACGCGCAGTGGGTGCCCACGATGTTCATCAAGATGCTCAAGCTGCCCGAGGAGGTGCGCGGGCGCTACGACCTGTCGTCGCTGCGCTGCGCCATCCACGCCGCCGCGCCCTGCCCCGTCGAGGTCAAGGAGCGGATGATGGAGTGGTGGGGGCCGATCATCCACGAGTACTACGCGGGGACGGAGGGCAACTGCTTCCTGTACGCCGGGCCGGAGGACTGGCTCGCCCACAAGGGCACGGTGGGCCGGCCCCTGCTGGGGGTGCCCCACGTGTGCGACGAGGACGGGGAGGAGCTGCCGCCCGGCGAGCACGGCACCGTCTACTTCTCGGGCGGGCCGCAGTTCGAGTACCACGGCGACCCCGAGAAGACCGCGTCGGTCCGGGACCCCAAGGGCCGGGGCTGGACCACGCTGGGGGACATCGGCTACCTGGATGAGGACGGCTTCCTCTACCTGACCGACCGGCGCTCGTACATGATCATCTCGGGCGGGGTGAACATCTACCCGCAGGAGGCCGAGAACGTGCTGGCGATGCACCCCGAGGTGGCCGACGTGGCCGTCTTCGGGGTGCCGGATCCCGAGATGGGCGAGCAGGTCAAGGCCGTCGTGCAACCGGCGAACCCGGCCTGCGCCGGTCCCGCCCTGGAGGCCGAGCTGATCGCCTACTGCCGGGAACGCCTGGCGCACTACAAGTGTCCCAAATCGGTGGACTTCCGCGACGAGCTGCCCCGCCACCCCACCGGGAAGCTGTACAAGCGCCTGCTCAGGGACGAGTACTGGTCCCGCGACGGGCTGGCATAAAGTACCCGTACGGCGCTCGGGGGACCCCACCGCTGATCGCTTAGCGTGACCTTATCGCCGATGCGCCAAGGTAGTACGTGTACCGGCGGAGAGCCGGGATCACCGGCGATTCCATGAGGGGGATGGCGATGAGCTCACGTGAGCATGTTCCCGGCAACGAGAACACCGAGGTACTCCCCGGTCACGGCTGGAGCCAGTTCGGCAGCACTCCGCCGGAGCACGGGCAGTACACCAGGGCGTACCAGTCGTACGGCGCCTATGGGAGCGGTCCTTTCGACCCGGGGCAGTACCCGCCGCCTCCGGTGCGGAAGGGCACGCTGACCACCCGGCAGAAGGCGGGCGCGGGCCTGGCCCTCGTGGCGGTGGCGCTGGGCGGCGGGGTCACCGGGGCCCTCATCGCGAACAGCGTGAACGGCAGCCGGACGGTGGTCACGAGCCCGGTGGTCAAGGGGGTGACCAACTCCTCCACCACGACGATCGCCGCGGTGGCCAAGGCGATCATGCCGTCGGTGGTGTCGATCAAGGTGAAGACCCCCACGGCCGGCGGCGAGGGGTCCGGCGTCATCCTGTCGCCCGACGGCCTGATCCTGACCAACAACCACGTGGTGAGCATCGGCGGCGGAGTCGGCGCCACGGTCACCGTGAAGTTCAGCGACGGCAAGACCGCCAACGCCGTCATCAAGGGCACCGACCCCACCACCGACCTCGCCGTCATCCAGGCGCAGGGCGTGTCCGGCCTGACCCCCGCCTCCCTCGGTGACAGCGACAAGCTCCAGGTCGGCGACGCGGTCCTCGCGATCGGCAGCCCGCTCGGCCTGGAGGGATCGGTCACCTCCGGCATCGTGAGCGCGCTCGACCGCACGCTGACCGAGGCCCCCGAGGACGACCAGCCGCAGTTCCCGTGGGGGCTGGGACAGCAGCAGAGCCAGGGCACCACGATCGGCGGCATGATCCAGACCGACGCCGCGATCAACCCCGGCAACTCCGGCGGCGCCCTGGTCAACGCCTCCGGGCAGGTCGTCGGCATCAACACGGCGATCGCCACCTCGGGCTCCAGCTCCGGCAACATCGGCGTCGGCTTCGCGATCCCCATCAACACCGCGAAGCTGGTCGCCGACCAGCTCATCAAGACGGGCAAGGCGACCCACGCGTTCTTCGGCGTGAGCGTGGCCGACGCGGTCGGCGGCGAGGCCGGCGCGGTGGTCAGGTCGATCACGGCCGGCAGTCCGGCGGAGAAGGCCGGCCTCAAGGAGGGCGACCTGATCACCAAGATCAACGACAAGCCGGTGGACAGCGCGGAGTCGCTCGTCGGCACCATCCGCAGCTCCCGCCCCGGCGACAAGGTGACCGTCACCTTCGTCCGCGACGGCAAGGAGAACACCATCACCGCCACGCTCGCGGAGCAGTCCGCGGGCTGACGGCCCACGATCCTCGCCGGCGGGCCTCGGGGGGATGGCCCGCCGGCGACGGCCGTCCCCGGCTACTTGCTCATGCCGGCGGTCAGCCCGGCGATGATCTGCTTGGTCGCCAGGACGAACAGCACGAACAACGGCGCCGTGGCGAGGACCAGCCCGGCGAACAGCGCCGACCAGTCGGTCGTGTACTCGCCGAAGAACTGCGACAGCCCGCGCGGGATCGTGAACTTCTCGTCCGAGCGCAGCAGCACCAGCGGGTAGAGGAACTCATGCCACAGCGGCACGAACTGGAACAACATCACCGACGCCAGCGCGGGCCGCACCAGCGGCAGCATGATCTGGCCGAAGATCCGGAACTCGCCGGCGCCGTCGATCCTGGCCGCCTCGTCGAGCTCGGCCGGCAGGGAACGGTAGAACGCCGACAGCACGAACACGCAGAACGGCACGCCGGACGCGGCGTACAGCAGCGTGAGCCCGAGCAGCGAGTCGATCAGCCCGAGTGAGTCCATGAGGTAGAAGATCGGCACCAGGCCCAGCCGGATCGGCAGCATCAGCCCGGCCAGCAGGTACGCCCCGAGCAGCCGGTTTCCGGGGAAGTCGTAGCGGGCCAGCGCGTAGGCCGCCGTCGCGGAGACCGCGGTGCCGAGCAGCACCGCGCCGCAGGTGACGATCAGCGAGTTCAGGAAGTACGTGCTGAACGACGCCTCGGTCCACACCCGGGCGTAGCTGCGCAGCGTGGGCGACAGCGGCAGCCCCAGCGGCGCGGTGAAGATCTCGCTGGTCGGCCGCAGCGAGTTGAGCAGCATGACGGCCAGCGGCAGCAGCGCGACGGCCGCGTACCCCCACAGCAGCAGGTGGACGGCGACGCGCCCGGGCGCCCGGCGCCCGGCCCTCACACCAGCATCCTCTCGCGGCGGCGGAAGTACGAGGTGGCCAGCAGCGACACCCCGAAGATGAAGACGAACATCAGCACGGCGAGCGCCGACGACCGTCCGATCGCCTCCACGCCGCCCTCCACGAACGCGACCCGGTAGAACAGCAGGCCGAGCACGTCGGTCGAGCCCGCCGGCGACCCGGTCGACCCGGCCATCGCGTAGACCAGCCCGAAGGCGTTGAAGTTGCCGATGAACGTCAGCACGCTCACCACGCCGATCGCCGGGGTGAGCAGCGGCAGCGTCACCCGGCGGAACGCCTGCCAGGCCGAGGCCCCGTCGACCCGGGCCGCCTCGTGGTATTCCGCCGGGATCCCGGCGAGCGCGGCGGAGAACAACAGCATGGGGAAGCCCACCCACTGCCACGCGTTGACCACGATGATCACCGGCAGCGCCGTACGCGTGTCGCCCAGCCAGGGCAACGCCCACGAGTCCAGCCCGACCGCCTCGAGCAGCGCGTTGACCGGGCCGAACGTCGGGTTGAGCAGCAGGCTCCACAGGTAGCCCACGACCAGCGGGTCCACCAGGTAGGGCGTGGTGAACGCCGCCTGCAGGAACCGCTTGCCACGGCCGTACCGGAACAGCAGGAGGGCGAACAGCAGCCCCACCGTGTTCTGGATCAGCATGGTCCCGGCGAAGAACAGCGCGTTGTGCGCGAACGCCCGCCACAGCTGCCGGTCGTAGGGGTAGACGCCGAACAGATCCCGGTAGTTGTCGAGCCCGGCGAACCCGGCCTGCCGGATGCCGCGCCACTCGAAGAAGCTGTAGTCGAACGCGCTGAGCAGCGGATAGACGATGAAGACCGAATACAGCAGGACCGCCGGCAGCAGGAACACCGCGAGCACCCGCCACCGCGGCGCGTGCCGGCTCCGGCCGCCGGCGTGCGCCGCGCGCGGGGTGCGAGAACGTCGAGGAGTGCTCAGTTCCCCGGCTTGAACCACTGCTCGACGCCCTTCTGCAGGCTTTCCGCGACCGCCGCGGGATCGGTCTGGCCCGCCAGCATCTTCTGGAGCTCGTCCCGGAAGACCGCGTCACCGTTCGGCTGGCCGTACCGGAAGTCGACGAGCAGCATGTACGGCGCGCCGTGGGCGGCGTAGCCGGCGGCCATCTCGGCCAGCAGCGGGTCCGACGGCGAGACGCCCGGGACCGCGGACAGCTGCTTCAGCTCGGTCGCGTACAGCCGCCCGAACTCCGGCGTCGCCATCCATTTGACCAGTTCCAGCGCCTCGGCCTGGTGCGGCGACTTGGCGTTGATGCCGAACGAGCCGTCCGCCCAGCCCGGCGTGACGGGCGTGGACACGGGGGAGCCGGGCGGCGGCGGCACCTGGAATGCGCCGACCTCCAGGCTCGGGTTGGCCTGCAGCACGGGCGCCAGGTCGAAGCTGCCCGTCGGGTACATCGCGGCCTTTCCGGTGGCGAACAGCGCCTGCACGTCGGGGATCTTGACGGCCACGACGTTCTTGGGGAAGTACGGCTCCAGGTCCTTGATCAGTTTGATGGAGGCCGTGAAGCCGGGATCGGTGAACTTCTTGTCGCCGCTCAGCACCGCGTCGCGGAACTTCGTGCTGCCGTACCGGGCGTTACCGAAGATCTCGTGGACGATCGGCAGCGTCCAGGTGGCGTCGGGCCCGGCCGCGACGGCGAAGGGGGTGATGCCGGCCGCCTTCAGCTTCCGGGCCGCCGCGATCATCTCGTCCCAGGTGGCCGGGGGCCGGATGCCGTTGTCGGCGAACAGCTTCTTGTTGTAGAGCACCTGGAGCGTCTGGTACGCGAACGGCACGCCGTAGATCTTGCCGTCCTTGTGGCCCTTGGCGCCTTCCAGGAGCTTGGGGTCGAAGCCCGACAGCGCATCCACCTTGCCGTCCAGCGGCACCAGCTGGCCCGCCTCGACCAGCGGCTGGAGCCCGCCGTACGCCCGGAGCTGGGCGACGTCGGGCCCGTCGGCGCCGGACAGGCCCGTGGCGAGGATGTTGTTGTACTCGGTGGCCTGGAACGCCTTGAACTCGACGTGGATCCGCGGGTGCGACTTCTCGAACGCGGCGAGGATCTTCTCGTACGCCTTGACGTCCTCCACCCGCCACGACCACAGGCTCAGCGTGACCTTGCCGGCGTCGGCCGTCTCGCCCGGGCCGGCCGCGCCGCCACCCGGCGCGCACGCCGCCAGCGTCAGCGCGAGCGCCCCGACCGCCCCCGCGATCCATCGGGTGCGCCGTCGCGCCTTTCTCGTCTCGGGACTCGCCGCCGCCAGAGCCGGTAATCGCCGGTAGCGCATGCGCCCTCCAACCCCTGGCATGTAGGTAATTGCCATGCAAGGCCAATGCTTTGCCTGAAAATTACTTACATTCGCCGAGATCCGCAACGCCTTCCTCATGGCGACGTACGGGCCGGACGGGGAGCGGACCGGCCGGGGGTCAGGAGCGGCGGGTGAGCGCCTCGGACTCCCACAGGTCGCGGTAGTAGCCGGGCGTCGCGAGGAGCTCGGCGTGCGTGCCGCGCTGGGTGACCCTGCCGCCCTCCAGCACGACGATCTCGTCGACCTGTTCCAGGCCGCGCAGCCGGTGGGTGACCAGCAGGGTCGTGCGCCCCCTGGTGGCGTCCAGCAGGTCGGCCATGAGCGCGTCGGCCGTCTCCTCGTCCAGCGCCTCGGCCGGCTCGTCCAGCAGCAGCACGGGCGGGTCGTACAGCAGGGCCCGGGCCAGCGCGAGCCGCTGGAGCTGACCCCCGGAGACCGTGCGGCCGTCCTCGCCGAGCACCGTGTCCCAGCCGGTGCGCTCGGCCCACGCGTCCAGCCGCGCCCGCCGTACGGCCGCCTCGATGTCCTCGGCGGACGCCTCCGGCCCGGCCAGGCGCAGGTTGTCGGAGACCGTGGCCTGGAAGACGTACGGGTCCTGCGTGAGGCCCGTGACGAGCGCCCGCACGTCGTCGGAGGACAGGCGCCGCACGTCGACGCCGTTCAGCCGGATGGCGCCGGACTCGAACTCCACGGTCCGCATGAGCGCCGACAGCAGCGTGCTCTTCCCCGCGCCGCTCGGGCCGACCACCGCGACCCGCCGGCCCGGCGTCAGCGTCAGGCTCACGCCGTTCAGCGCGGGCTCGCGCCCGCCGTGGCGGACCACCAGGTCCTCGATTTCCACCGTCAGCGGCGGTTCGGGCGCGGGCTCCGGGTCCGCCGGTTCGCGGACCGCCGGGGGAGCGGCGGCGGTCTCCGCGAGCCTGCGCAGTGCCGCGGTCACCCCCGCGAACCGCTCGCCCGCCGCCGCGAGCGGCAGCACGGGCTCGAAGGCGACCAGCGACGTCAGCGCGGCCACGGCGGTGGCGACCCGGCCGAGACCGGCGGACTGGGCCGTCAGGACCACGGCGACGACGGTCAGCCCCTGCGTCAGCATGCCCACGCCGAGCGCGGCGGCGTTGATCCGCGCCTGCCCCCGTTCCAGCCGGGACAGCCGCCCGTCGGCGTCCATCGCCGCCGACAGCGCCCGGTCCCGCGCGCCGTACGCCGCGAGGTCGGCCGCGCCGTGGACCAGGTCGGCCACCCGGGCGGCCAGGGCGGCGCGGGCCGGCGCGATCCGGGCCGACCAGCGCCGCGCGGCCGTCGCCGTGCCCGCGGGCAGCAGCATCCCGGCGACGAGCAGGCCGGCGGCGAGCAC
>JADGHC010000196.1 GCA_019689655.1 Microbispora sp. | reverse complement strand
TACCGGTACCCCGAGCGCTACACCCGCCGGAAGGTGGGCAAAGACCGCTGGGCCTTCACCTACCACCGCCTCGGCGGCGCCCGGCGGCAATGAAGCACGGGCAAGGGGGGCAGCGCACAGGGCCAGACGGAGCCCGGCGGTCCACGACCCCGACGTCGGCGACGGTGAGAACCGTGGTCGGGAGGGGCAGTGCGCGCCCGTGTCCGCCGCAGGTCGAACTCCGAGGGCGTTACCGCACACTCCGCGTCGGACGCCGGCCTGGGGAGTGCCGGCGTGGACCCCGCATGGACTCCCCACGGACAGAACCCGAGTGAGGACGAGCGAGGATCAGCCGCCTGCGCGACGGTCGCACCCGTCAACGCCGCGGTGAACGGCCGAGGCGACCAAGGGGATGGATGGGGCGCAGGGCATCCTGAGACTGAGCCTGCCCGAAATCGGGCAAGAAACTTGTTAGTCGGCATCTGTACTGCGTTAGGGTCCTGCTCTGTGTCCACGGCACGGCATCCCTTCGAGGATCTGATCGGTCATCTCACCCGGACCACCTCGCTGGGTCCGGGAGAGGCGGCTCGCGTGGTGGCCGACGTCTTGGCGTACTTCGGCGAGCCCACGGAAGAGTACGTGCGGCGCCGTCACAGCGAACTCAAGTCGAGGGGGCTGACCAACGACCAGATCTTTCCCAGGATCTCCGCCGAGCTCGCGGGAAGGCGTGTCGCGGCACCGGAGCTGACCCTGCGCCAACTCCGGCGGATCGTTTACGGATAGGAGCGGTTATGTGCGGAATCGTCGCTTATATCGGGTCGAAGGATGCGGCGCCCATCCTGCTCGAAGGTCTCCAGCGGCTGGAGTACCGGGGCTACGACTCGGCTGGCCTCGCCGTCGTGAACGCCAAGAGCCTCAAGACGCGCAAGGTCAAGGGCCGGGTCGCCGATCTGGCGGCGGCGGTTCCCGCGAAGTTCAAAGGCACGAGCG
Organism: Microbispora sp.; assembly: GCA_019689655.1. Taxonomy (GTDB): domain Bacteria; phylum Actinomycetota; class Actinomycetes; order Streptosporangiales; family Streptosporangiaceae; genus Microbispora. The sequence goes on along the minus strand of JADGHC010000196.1, from coordinate 9,258 downwards.
GCATCGGCCACACCCGGTGGGCCACCCACGGCGCGCCGAGTGACGTCAACGCGCACCCGCACCTGGACCAGGACCAGCGGATCGCCGTCGTGCACAACGGCATCATCGAGAACGCCGACGAGCTGCGCCGCCGCCTGGAGAGCGAGGGCGTGAAGTTCGAAAGCGAGACCGACACCGAGGTGCTCTCGCAGCTCATCGGCCGCCTGGTCAAGGAGACCGACACGCTGCGCGAGGCCGTGCTGCGGGCGCTCAAGAGCGTCGTCGGCACGTACGGCATCGCCGTCATCGACGCGCAGCGCCCCGGCGAGATCGTGGTCGCCCGCAACGGCAGCCCGATCGTGCTCGGCATCGGCGAGAAGGAGATGTTCGCCGCCTCCGACGTCGCCGCGCTCATCCGCTACACCCGGCAGGTCGTCCACCTGGAGGACGGCGAGCTGGCGGTCATCAAGGCCGACGGGTTCAACACGTTTACCAGCGACGCCCGGGAGACGGCCAAGGAGCCGTTCACGGTGGACTGGGACGCCGGCCACTACGACAACGGCGGCTACGAGCACTACCTGCTCAAGGAGATCTCCGAACAGCCCGACACCGTCGCCCGTACGCTGCGCGGCCGCATCGACGACCGGTTCCACATCGCGCATCTCGGCGGCCTCAACATGGACGCCCGCGAGACCCGCTCGTTCCGCCGCGTGAAGATCATCGGCTGTGGGTCGGCGTACTATTCGGGGCAGATGGGCGCGCAGCTCATCGAGGAGCTGGCCCGCATCCCCGCCGACGCCGAGCCGGCGTCGGAGTTCCGCTACCGGAGCCCCGTCGTGGAGCCGGACACCCTGTACGTCGCGATCAGCCAGTCGGGGGAGACGTACGACACGCTCGCCGCCGTGCAAGAGCTCAAGCGCAAGGGCGGCCGGGTGCTCGGGATCGTCAACACCGTCGGCAGCGCCATCGCCCGCGAGACCGACGGCGGCATCTACCTGCACGCCGGCCCGGAGGTGTCGGTGGCCTCCACCAAGGCGTTCACCTCCACGGCCGTGGCGTTCGCGCTGCTCGCCCTGCACCTCGGCCGCGTACGCGACCTGTCGCCGGCCGACGGCCGCAGGATCTGCGAGGGCCTGCGCCGGCTGCCCGAGCAGATCAAGGAGATCCTCACGCTGGAGGACCAGATCAGGGAGCTGGCGAAGAAGTACGCCGACTCGCCCAGCATGATGTTCGTCGGCCGGGTCCGCGGCTACCCGGTGGCCCGCGAGGGCGCCCAGAAGCTCAAGGAGATCTCCTACGTCCACGCCGAGGCCTATCCGGCGAGCGAGCTGAAGCACGGCCCGCTCGCGCTGATCAGCCCCGAGATGCCGACCGTCGCGATCGTCCCGGACGACGAGCTGCTGGACAAGAACCTCACCACGCTCGGTGAGATCCGGGCCCGGCACGGGCGCATCCTCATGGTCGGCCACCGCACCTCCGAGGCGGCCGACGACTGCATCGTGGTGCCCAAGAACGAGGTCGAGCTCGACCCCATCCTGCTCACGATCCCGCTGCAGCTGTTCGCCTACCACGCCGCCGTCGCCCTGGGCCGCGACGTCGACCGCCCGCGCAACCTCGCCAAGAGCGTGACGGTCGAGTAGGCCGCCGCTCCTTCCGTACGGCCCGCGCCCGCCCGGCGCGGGCCCTTTCGGAGTTCCGCTCCTCAGGAGGAACGCAGCTCGACGCAGCACTCCCCATGACGGGGCGCCAGCACGGCCCGCACCCTGGTGGCCTCCAGACCGGTCAGGATGCCGTCGAGGAAGGCGTGGTTGACCGCGCAGACCAATTCCGGGGCCCGCGCCGCGAGCGGGTGGAACGGGCAGTTGTGCAACCGTACGCAGGTGGGGGACTCGCGGCCGGGCTCGAAGCCGTGCCGCGTGAGCATGCCCTCGAGCAGCGTGAGGGCGCGTTCGGCGCCGAGCCGGCCGGGCTTGGTCCGGGCGCGTTCCGCGGCGCCGATGTCCGCGCCGCGCCGGGCGGCCACCCGTATCGCCGCCTGACGGGCGCTTTCGCCCTCGCGCTCCGCGAGGACGGCGTCCATGAGGATCTCGGCCAGCACCTCGTGCCGCCGCTCGGGGATGGTGACACGGATGTCGGTCTCGGTGGGTTCGTACACCTTCGGGGTGCGGCCGACCTTGCGGATCCCGCCCACCGGCTCGTACCGGGCGCGCAGGAGCCCGGCGTCGACCAGTTTGTCCAGATGGAAGGCGGCCAGCTTGCGGGAGATCCCGACCGCGGCGGCCGCCTCGTCCCGGGTCACCGGGCGGCGCGCCCTGCGGATGTAGGCGTACATCCCCCGTCGCAGCGTGTCGTCGAGCGCGGCCAGCGCGCTGATCGCGGGATCCGTCGTCACTCTGCGACCATAACGCAAACACGTGTGGGCGAAAACCTCGTGTAAGACAGTTATCTAGGTCACCCTTGACCCAAAAGACCAATAAGACCAACATGTATTGGCGTAATCACGGCGTATGTGGAGGGTCGGCGATGACCAGCGGAGCACTGCACGAGGCGAAACGACAGGGCCCGGCGCGACTGATCGCGCTCGGCGTGAGCGGCGGCTGACATGGGCACTCCCACCGCTCTGCGGGTGATCGACGAAACGCGCGACGGCGTGGACCTGGCCGCGGCCGAGCGGGCGGCCGGCGAGTTCCTGCGGGCGCTCGGGATCTCGACGGACTCCGAGAGCCTGCGGGAGACCCCGGCCCGGATGGCCCGGGCGTACGCCGAGCTGTTCACGCCGCACCCGTTCGACCTGACCACCTTCCCCAACGAGGAGGGCTACGACGAGCTCGTGCTGGCCCGGTCGATTCCGGTGCGCTCGGTCTGCGAGCATCACCTGCTGCCCTTCGCCGGAGTCGCCCACGTCGGCTACCTCCCCGGCGACCGCATCCTCGGGCTGTCCAAGCTGGCCCGTGTCGTCGAGCACTTCGCCCGCCGGCCGCAGGTGCAGGAGCGGCTCACCAAACAGGTGGCCGACTGGCTCGCCGAGCGGTTGCGGCCCCGTGGGGTCGGCGTCGTGATCGAGGCCGAGCACACCTGCATGACCCTGCGGGGAGTGCGCGCCGTCGGCTCGACCACCGTCACCTCGACGCTGCTGGGCATCCTGAGAGAAGACGCGCGATCCCGTCAGGAGTTCTTCGCGCTCACCGGCTCCCGCCCCTGAACAAGGAGATCGTCATCGTGACAGCGCAGAGGTTCGTGATCGTCGGAGCCGGACTGGCCGGGGCCAAGGCCGCCGAGGCCTTGCGCGAGCAGGGGTTCGACGGTCGGATCACGCTGATCGGCGCCGAGCCGCACCGCCCCTATGAGCGGCCCCCGCTGTCCAAGGGCTACCTCACCGGCGCGACCGAACGGGCCGGTGTCTTCGTCCACGAGGAAGGCTGGTACGCCGCCCACGACGTCGAGCTGCGGCTCGGCGTCGCCGCGACCGGCCTCGACCGCGGCGCGCGCCGCGTCGAGCTGGCCGACGGGAGCGCGATCGAGTACGACAAGCTGCTGCTGGCCACCGGAGCCCGCCCGCGCGTGCCGCCGATCCCCGGCGCCGACGCGCCCCACGTGCGGTATCTGCGCCGGATCGAGGACTGCGAGTCGCTCCGGGACGTCCTCGGGACCGTCTCCCGGCTGGTGATCGTCGGCGCGGGCTGGATCGGGCTGGAGGTGGCGGCGGCCGCACGGCGGGCCGGTGTCTCGGTCACCGTCCTGGAGGCGGAGCGGCTGCCGCTGCTGCGCGCGCTCGGGCCGGAGGCGGCCGAGATCTTCGCCGGCCTGCACCGCGACCACGGCGTCGACCTGCGGTGCGGCACCGTCGTCGCCGAGATCACCGCGTCCGGCGTACGCCTGGGCGACGGCGAGGAGATCGCCGCGGACGCCGTGCTGGTCGGCGTCGGCGCCGAACCCGAGGCGGGGCTCGCGCTGCACGCCGGGCTGGAGGTGGACAACGGGATCGTGGTCGACGCCGCCCTGCGGACCGGGGACCCCGACATCGTCGCCGCCGGGGATGTCGCCAACGCCTTCCACCCGCTGCTGGGCAGGCACGTACGGGTCGAACACTGGGCGAACGCGCTCAAGCAGCCCGCCGTGGCGGCCGCCACCATGCTGGGCCGGGAGGCGATCTACGATGACCTGCCCTACTTCTACACCGACCAGTACGACCTCGGCATGGAGTACGTCGGTTATGTCGAGCCCGGCGGCTATGACCAGGTCGTCTTCCGCGGCGACGTCGCGGCGCGGGAGTTCATCGCCTTCTGGCTCAAGGGCGACCGGGTCCTGGCCGGCATGAACGTCAACGTGTGGGACGTCGTCGACCCGATCAAGGGGCTGATCCGCACCGCGACCCCGGTCACGGCCCGCGCGCTGGCCGACCCCGGGCAGCCGCTCGAGGCCCTCCTCCCGCCCCGGTAGCGCGGCCCCTGCGCACGCCCGCACCGATCGCCGCAGCCGTAACGTCCGTTATGTGGTGACATGGTGTAGTTACTCATAGTCTGTGCGTGTAAGGGACTCTTCGGGTAGGAGGGTGCCGACATGCGACGCCGTACGGTCCTCGCTCTGGGAGTCCTGGCTCTCGCGGGTGCGTGCGGCGTCCCGGCGCCGCCGCGCCCGAGGAGCGAGCTCACCCTGGCCGTCCCGGGGCCGCCCGGAGGATGCGGGGACGGCGTCGCCGCCGGGTTCAAGGCGCTCGTCGAGCGGCGTGGCTGGGCCCGGGCCGTGCAGATCAGGCGGGAGCCCGGCGACGGGCGGGCTCTGGCCCGGCCGGACGGAGCGGCGCGGGCCGATCTGGTGATCGCCGATCCGGCCCTGCTCGCCTCCTGCGCGCTCGCCCGCGACCCGCTCCGCGTCGCGAGGGCCGCCCCGCTCGCGCGGCTGGCGGGGGAGTGGGAGGTGCTGGTCGCCTCGCCCGATTCGGCGTACCGCACGTTCGAGCAGTTCGCCGCCGCGCTGGTGCGCAACCCCGGCGGGCACCGGGTGGCGGGCGGCGCCGACCAGGGCCCGGAGCACCTGCTGTTCGGCATGACCGCGCGGGGGCTGGGCGCCGACCCCCGCCTGCTCGACTACGTCGCGTTCGACACCAGGGCGCAGGCCGTCGCCGCGGTCCTCGACGGGAGGCTCGCGCTCGGGTTCGGCAGCCGGCGCGAGGTGGCCCCCCACGTGCGCGCCGGACGGCTGCGCCCGCTCGCCGTCTCCTCCGCCGAGCGGCTGCCCGGGGTGGACGCGCCGACGCTGTCGGAGTCGGGCGTGCGCGTCGTGTACGCCGACTGGACGGGCCTGGTCGCCCCCCGCGGCACGGCCGAGCGTGACGCCCTGCTCGACCTGTGCCGGGCCGTCGCCGACACGCCGGGCTGGCGGAGCCTGTGCGCACGCAACGACTGGACGCCGATGTGGCTGGACGGCGACGACTTCACCCAATGGCTGACCGTCGAGGCGCGCCGCACGGCCCTGCTGCTCCATGATCTCGGACTTCACTGAAAAACACAACTTGTAGGGTCGCTTGCGAGTGAGGCCACAAGATGTAGGATCGGCGCGTCGCTGGTTCACCTCGGTGAGGCAAGAGGGAACCCGGTGGGAATCCGGGACTGCCCCGCAGCGGTGAGCGGGAACGACCGCCGTCAGACGGCATCTAGCACCGTGTCTGAAGCACTGGGCGCGAGCGCGCCCGGGAAGCGACGGCCAGTAGGACACCGGCTGGGCGCGAGCCCGGCCGGACGCCCGCGAGTCCGAAGACCTGCCAGTGATGCGCGCGCATGGGCGCGCGCCCGCGCCGGGCCCCGAGGGAGGGCTCGCCGCCGTCACGCCGCGGTCCCTCTCGCGCGCGTACGCCGCGGCGTGCCCTTTCCTCCGGCCCGGCCGGGTCCGAGACGACGAGGAGAGGGCATCTGATGACGATCACCGCATCGGCCGCCACGGCCGCCGACCCCGTCCCGGGGGCGGGCGGCCGGGACCCGGCGGCCGTGTGGCAGGCCATCGAAGAGGCGGCGGCCGGGGTCATCGCCGATCCGGAGAATTCGCGGCGGGCGGCGCGCCTGCTGAGCGAGCTGATCGCGGAGGAGGCGGCGGCCCAGGGAGTGCGCACGTTCTCGGAGTCCGTCGCGGCGGCCCACGCCGCCGGGCTGCTGGGGGACGAGGTGGCCGCCTTCGTGGCCCGTGAGGCAGAGGCGCTGGACGCGTTGATCGACCCGGCCGCCGACGACCGGTTCGAGTACTTCGGGCTGCGCACGGTCTACGACCGCTACCTGCTGCGCCACCCGGTCACCCGGCGCGTGCTGGAGCGCCCGCAGCACTTCCTGCTGCGGGTCGCCTGCGGCCTGTCGGCCACGGTGGACGAGGCGGCCGAGCTGTACCGCCTGATGTCCACGCTGGCCTACCTGCCCAGCTCGCCGACGCTGTTCAACTCGGGCGCGCGCCGCCCGCAGCTGTCGTCGTGCTTCCTGCTCGACTCCCCGCGGGACGAGCTGGAGAGCATCTACGAGCGGTACGGCCAGGTGGCCCGGCTGTCGAAGTATTCGGGCGGGATCGGCATCGCCTGGACGCGGGTGCGCTCCCGCGGGTCGCTCATCCGGGGCACCAACGGCCTGTCCAACGGCATCGTCCCCTGGCTGCGTACGCTCGACGCGTCGGTGGCGGCGGTGAACCAGGGCGGCCGGCGCAAGGGCGCGGCCTGCGTCTACCTGGAGACCTGGCACGCCGACATCGAGGAGTTCCTGGAGCTTCGCGACAACACGGGCGAGGAGTCGCGCCGCACGCACAACCTCAACCTGGCCAACTGGGTGCCCGACGAGTTCATGCGCCGGGTCGAGGCGGACGGCATGTGGTCGCTGTTCGACCCCAAGGAGGTCCCCGAGCTGACCGACCTGTGGGGTGAGGCGTTCGACGCCCGATACCGCGAGCTGGAGGCCGCCGGGCGGTACGTACGGCAGGTGCCGGCCCGGGCCCTGTACGCCCGGATGATGCGCACCCTCGCCCAGACCGGCAACGGCTGGATGACGTTCAAGGACGCCGCCAACCGCACCTCCAACCAGACCGCGCTGCCCGGCAACGTCATCCACCTGTCCAACCTGTGCACCGAGATCTTGGAGGTCACCTCCGACGGCGAGACGGCCGTGTGCAACCTCGGCTCGGTCAACCTCGCCGCCCACCTGACCCCCGAGGGCGACGCCGTCGACTTCGGCAGGCTGCGCAGCACGGTCCGCACCGCCGTACGGTTCCTCGACCGGACGATCGACCTCGGCTTCCATCCGACGCCGGAGGCGGAGAAGGCCAACCGGAAGTGGCGGCCGGTCGGGCTCGGCGTCATGGGCCTGGCCGACGTGTTCTTCTCGCTGCGGCTGCCGTTCGACTCGCCCGAGGCGCTGGCCCTGTCCACCCGGATCGCCGAGGAGATCGCCCTCGCGGCGTACGCCACCTCGGCCGACCTGGCCGTCGAACGCGGACGCCACCCGGGGTACGCGGAGACGCGCGCGGCGCGCGGCGTCCTGCACATCGACCACTACCCGTGCGCGCCGGTCCACCCGGAGGAATGGGCCGCGCTGCGGGCCCGGATCGCCGAGACCGGGCTGCGCAACTCCCTGCTGATCGCGATCGCGCCGACGGCCACGATCGCCTCGATCGCCGGCTGCTACGAGTGCGTCGAGCCGCAGGTGTCCAACGTCTTCAAGCGCGAGACGCTGTCGGGCGAGTTCCTCCAGGTCAACCGGTATCTCGTCCGCGACCTGCAGGCCCTCGGGCTGTGGACCAAGCCGATGCGCGACGCGATCAAGCTCAACGACGGCTCGATCCAGGGCATCGACGCCATCCCGGACGAGCTCAAGACGCTCTACCGCACCGCCTGGGAGCTGCCGCAGAAGGCGCTCATCGACCTGGCCGCCGCGCGGCAGCCGTACGTCGACCAGTCGCAGTCGCTCAACCTGTTCATGGCCGCCCCCACCATCGGCAAGCTCTCGTCGATGTACGCCTACGCCTGGCGGTCCGGCCTGAAGACCACCTACTACCTGCGCTCCCGCCCGGCGACGAGGATCGCCCAGACCACCGTCCCCGTGGTCGCCCCGGCCGATGCCGGCGCCGTCGCCTGCTCCCTTGAGAACCCCGAGATCTGCGAGGCCTGCCAATGAGAACGATGCTGCTCGACCCGGGCATGGACCTGACCCTGCGCCCGATGCGCTACCCCGGGTTCTACGAGAGATACCGCGCGGCGATCAGGAACACCTGGACGGTCGAGGAGGTCGATCTCGCCTCCGACCTCGCCGACCTGGCGGCGCTCAACGAGGGGGAGCGCCACCTGATCAACCGGCTCGTGGCGTTCTTCGCCACCGGCGACTCGATCGTGGCCAACAACCTGGTGCTGAACCTCTACCAGCACATCAACGCGCCGGAGGCGCGGCTGTACCTCAGCAGGCAGTTGTTCGAGGAGGCGGTGCACGTCCAGTTCTACCTGACCCTGCTGGACACCTACCTGCCCGACCACGACGAGCGGGCCAAGGCGTTCGCCGCCATCGAGCACATCCCGTCGATCCGCGACAAGGCCGAGTTCTGCTTCCGATGGATCGACTCGATCAGCGAGCTGCACCGGCTGGAGACCCGGGAGGACCGGCGGGCCTTCCTGCTCAACCTGATCTGCTTCGCCGCCTGCATCGAGGGACTGTTCTTCTACGGCGCCTTCGCGTACGTCTACTGGTTCCGCTCCCGGGGGCTGCTGGGCGGCCTCGGGACCGGCACCAACTGGGTGTTCCGCGACGAGTCGATGCACATGGAGTTCGCCTTCGACGTGGTGGACACCGTACGCCGCGAGGAGCCGGACCTCTTCGACGACGAGCTGGGGGCCAAGGTGACCCGGATGATGGAGGAGGCCGTCGCCGCCGAGCTCGCCTTCGCCCGGGACCTGTGCGGCGACGGGCTCGGCGTGATGAGCGCCGAGAACATGCGGCGCTACCTGGAGTACGTCGCCGACCGCAGGCTCGTCCGGCTCGGCCTGCCCGTCCGGTACGGCACGGACAACCCCTTCCCCTTCATGGAGTTCCAGGACGTGCAGGAGCTGGCGAACTTCTTCGAGCGCCGGGTCTCGGCCTACCAGGTGGCCGTCGAGGGAGACGTGGCCTTCGACGAGAGCTTCTGATCACGCGGTCACGGGGCGCTGGACGGCCGCAGCAGCCGGCTCGCGCCGGCGATGAGCGCGGTGGCGAGGATCCATCCCGCGGCGATCAGCCCGTTCGCCGGCCACTGGGTCCACCCGACCGGCTCCCAGGCGCCCCG
>JADGHC010000195.1 GCA_019689655.1 Microbispora sp. | reverse complement strand
CCCATGCACCGACCAAGGTCATCCCGGCGTGCCCACGCCGCGTCCGCCGCCCTCGCCGCGGCGGCCCTCACCGCCGGGCCCGTCGCCGCCCCGGCCGCCGCGGGCACCGCGGAGACCGCCGCCGACGTCGTCGCGGTGGACTTCGCACGGCGCACCGGACCCGTCCACGGCGGCGCGACCGGCATGCTGTACGGCCTGTCCGACCCCGGCGTCCCGGGAGCCTCCCTGATCGCCGGCGCCCGGCCGCGTACGGTCGCCCAGAAGGCCCCGGACGGCGACCAGCATCCCAACGGCGACGCGCTGAAGGTCGCCGACGGCTTCTTCGCCGCGGGCGGCGAGGAGATCGTCGTCTACATGCAGGACGTCTACAGCCGATGGCCCTACGAGAACCTCGGCATCGACGACTACCTCGCCAAGGTCGACGCGATGGTCCGCAAGGTCGTCGCCGAGCGGCCGGAGGACAAGGGCAGGTTCGTCTGGGTGCCGTTCAACGAGCCCGACGGCATCTGGTACCGGAACTGGTCCACGATGAAGCAGAAGTTCTTCGACGACTGGAAGGCGGTCGTCGAGCGCATCCGATCGATCGACCCCGCCGCCCGCATCGTCGGGCCGAACGAGGCCGGCTACAACCCCGGCCGCCTGCGCGATTTCCTGAGCTGGGCCAGGGACAACACGTGCGGCGGCAAGAGCTGCCTGCCGGACATCATCGCCTGGCACGAGCTGTCGCGCGGCAGCCTCGCCGCCTACCGTGATCACTACGCGGACTACCGGCAGATGGAGCGCGACCTCGGCATCGGCCCGCTGCCGATCAACATCGACGAGTACGGCAACCGCCGCGACATGTCCGTCCCCGGCCAGATGATCCAGTGGATCACGATGTTCGAGGACACCAAGGTGGACGCCGACATGGCGTTTTGGACCTACGCCGGCAACCTGTCCGACCACGCCGTGCGCACCCGCCGGGCCAACGGCGCGTGGTGGCTGCTCAAGTGGTACGCGGACCTGACCGGGCACACGGTGAAGGTCACCCCGCCGCACCCGGGCGTGCCCGACACGGTGCAGGCCGTCGCGGCCCTCGACTCCTCCGTACGACGGGGCACAGTGCTGGTCGGCGGCGGCGCCGCGCCGGTCCGGCTGGAGATCTCCGGGCTCGACCCGGCGGTCTTCGGCAAGCAGGTCGACGTCGTCGTGTCCAAGACGACCTGGACCGGATATGAGGGCGACGCCACCAAGCCGCCGGTCGTCGCCGCCAACCGGACCAGGCCGTCCGGCGGCAGGCTGCGGGTGGACCTGCCGGGCGGCGACGTGATGGCCGCCTACCGGGTGACCATCGTCCCGTCGAGCGGCCCGGCGCCCGCGGCCGACGCCCCGTGGACGGTCTCGGTGGAGGCCGAGTCGGCCACGCTCACCTCGGCCCGGGCGTACGACCAGGACACCACGGCGGACCCGCAGCTCTACGCGACCTCCGGCAAGCGGGACGTCGGCTCCATGAACACGGTCGGCTCCGCGGTCACGTTCCCGGTCACCGTGCCCCGCAGCGGCCGCTACCGCCTGGGCGTCTTCCAGGGCGCGAACAAGGCCCCCGGCAGGCACGCGCTGTTCGTGGACGGGAAGCTCGACCAGATCGTGCAGTATCCGGCCGACCTCGGCTGGACCTACCGCGGCCGCACGGACGTGGAGGTCGAGCTGACCGCCGGCACCCACGAGCTGTCCCTGCGCACCAGCGCCGACGGCACGACCCTGCTGCCGGGCAGCGACATCACGCTGGACAAGTTCGACCTCACCGAGATCACCGGCCCCGAGCGGGCGACGTACCCGGCCGACGAGGCCCGGCTGTCCGGCGGCGCGGGCATCGCCCGCGAGGGCAAGGGGCCCGCCGTCACCCTCGGCGGCGGCGCCCGCGCCACGTTCTTCGCCGCCGTGAGCGAGGACGGCTACTACGACCTGACGTTCTCCTACAAGGCGGCCCGAGCCGGCGACCTCGACGTCCGCGTCGACGGGCGGCGCATCGCCGGTCTGCGGGCGACCCGCCCGGGTGAGGCGGCCTCGCGGGCCCGCGTGTACCTCCCGGCCGGCGTCTCCGTGGTCGAGGTGGGCGGCCCGGCGGGCCTGCGGCTGCGCGGCCTGACCACGGTGCGGGCCGCGGAGGCCGACGCGACGGTCTACCGGGTCGAGGCCGAGCAGGCGCGGCTCGCCGGCACGTCCCGCGTGGTCACCGTCCCCGCGACGAGCGGCTCGAACGCCTCCGGGGGCGCCTACGTGGGCGACGTCGGAGGCGGCGCGGGCAACACGCTCACCCTCACCCGGCCCACCGGGTTCGGCCCCGGCGAGTACGTCTTCGTGGCGCACTACGCCAACGCCGACCGGAACACCGGGCACCCCTACAACACCGACGTCATCAGCCGCTTCCTCGACATCACCGAGACGGGCGGGGCGACGACGCGCGGCGTGTTCCGGCACAACTACGCGTGGGACAGCTTCTGGTCCGAGGCGACGCCGCTGACGCTGACGACTCGATCGGGGGCGCTCGTCCTCGGCAACGCGACCGCGTACGCGCCCAACCTCGATCGGTTCGAGCTGGCGCGGCTCGTGCTGGAGGTCGACAACGCGGCGAAGTGACCGGAGAGGCCGCGGCGAGGGGCACCACCCGTGAATCGGGCGGTGCCCCGGCGTCCGCCGATCGTCCCCGCGCTGCGTGGTCCCGCCCGGCGCAGGCACCGGGTCACCACGCCGACGACGGGCCGGGCGTGGTCAGCCGATGCGGAGCGGGAGCGTACGCGGCCCCCGCACCTGGCCGACGGCCCACTTCACCGCCGAGGGATCGGCGAGGCTGAACACGGGGACCCGCTCCAGCCAGACCTCCAGGGCGACCCGCAGCTCCATGCGGGCCAGATGCGAGCCCACGCAGCGGTGGATGCCGAGCCCGAACGCCACGTGCCGGTTGATCTCCCGGTCGATGATCACCTCGTCGGCCCGGTCGAACTGCGCGGGGTCGCGGTTGGCGGCCGGGAACGACAGCAGCACCCAGTCTTCGGCCTTCATGTCGACGCCGCGCCAGTGCATGTCCTGCTTGACCAGGCGCGCCATCGTGACCGGCGCGTACGCCCGGAGGAACTCCTCTATCGCGGTCGGCAGCAGTTCCGGCTCGGCGACCAGCCGCTCGCGGTCGGCCGGGGTCTTCGCCAGATGCCACAGCGAGGCGCCGATCGCGCTCCACGTCGTGTCGATCCCGGCGATGAGCAGCAGGGCCAGCGTGCCGGCGACGTGCGAGGGCTCGAGCTTGCGCCCGTGCAGCTCCGCGTCGATCAGATAGGTGGTGAGGTCGTCGCGCGGGTTGGCGACGTGGTCGCGGATCTGTTCCAGCAGGTAGTCGAACAGCTCCGCCGAGTGCGCCATCCGCTCCTCCAGCGGCAGGTTGACGCCTTCGAGGGCATTCTCGACGAACTGCCGGAACCGCGGCCCGTCCTCCGGCGGGAAGCCCATCATGTCGGCGATGACCCGCATCGGGATGTGCTGCGCGTAGTCACGGGCGGCGTCGACGACCTCGAGTCCCTCGAGCGAGTCGATCAGGGAGTGGCAGAAGGCCCGCGTCGCCTCCTCCCGCTTGGCCACCTCCTTCTTCGTGAACGCCGGGAGCAGCAGCTTGCGCGCGTCGTGGTGGAACGGCGGGTCGGAGGAGATCGGCGGCACGGCCCCCACCGGCGCGAGCTCCTTGGGCGGCCGGTAGTTGCCCATGATGATCGCCCGGGAGGAGAAGCGCTCGGTGTCATAGGCCACGGCCGCGATGTCTTCGTACCGCGTCGGCAGCCACCCGCCCCCGAACCGGTCCGTGTGCGCGATCGGGCAGCGCACCCGCAGGTCGTCCAGGATGGGGTACGGATCGGCAGCCCATTCGGGCTCCAAGTGGGAGAAGTCGGTCGCCCAGTCCGAGACCGGACCGGTGATGATCTCGGTGGGCGTGCCTAACTGCTCCTCTTGCGTCTCCCGGAAGTCGCGGACGAAGCGGTCGTCGACGGTCATCCCCGGACCTCCTCGACGAGAGTGATCGCCTTTTCGGGGCAGTTGGAGACCGCGATCCGTGCCTCGCGCTCCGCGTCCGGCGGCACGACGCCGTCGCCGATCACCTGCCCGTACCCCTCGTCGTCCTCGGTGAACAGGCCGGGTGCCAGGTCGTAGCAGCGGCCGTGTCCTTGGCAGCGCTCAGGATTGATCTGCACTTTCACTGGTGCTTCCCCCCTTGTGGAGTGGCGTCTGCGGCATGGCGTCGGCGGGTGCGAGGGCGGCGACGAGACGGGTGAGCAGGGTGCTCCACTCCTCGTCGCCGGCCGCGCGAAGCAGGTCGGGCGTGACGAGCGCGCTGCCCATCGCGAGAAGGAGACAGAAACGCGCGACGGCCTCGGGCGAGAGCGCCGGGTCGATCTCGCCGTCGCGCTGGGCGGCGCGCACGAGATCGGCGAGCCATTCGGCCCGTTCGCCGATGTAGCCGCGCATCGGCCGGGCCACGTCCTCGTCGCGGCGCGCGGCGACCAGCGCCTCGACGATCAAAGAGCCGCAGGCGTCGGGCTCGCGCGGCAGGCGGCGGCCCGCGGCGACGAGCAGGTCCGTGACCGGCCGGAGGGGGTCGGCGGCCAGCAGGTCGGCCAGCAGCCGGCGCCCGTACGCGCGCAGCGCGGCGACGACCAGCTCGGCCTTCGAGCCGAAGTGCGCGTACAGGGCGCCGTTGCTCACCCCGGCCGCCGCGGCGATCTCGGCCACACGTGTGCCCTGGTACCCACGCCGGGCGAACACGTCGACGGCCGCAAGCAGCAGCCGCTCGCGCGTCTCGGCGGCGGTGACACCCGCGATCCGCCCCATGCCGGAATTAAATGACTGTTCATTTGATTTCGTCAAGACCGTAGATTCCGCCCCATCACGAGCACCACCCACGACCTGGGGCGTCACCCGATGCGGCGAGCATGGGATATAGGTCGCAAACTAGCTGTATGTGGAGGAAATGGGATATTCATCGCGAATGGTTGGTCGACGCGGCGCTGGCCGCGGCCGTCATCGCGTTCACCGTCCCCACCACGCTCATGGGTTACAGCTTCGCCATCTGGGGCGGTGCACCGGACGTGCTCGAGATCACGGTAGGAGCGATCACCGCGGCGGCCATGCTGATCCGGCGCCGCACCCCCTGGCCCGCGATCGTCGCCTCGGCCGCCTGCGCCTGCGTCACGGGGCAGCTCGTGCCGATGAGCCTCGCCGTCTACAGCATGACGGCGGAACACCGGGTGCGCAGATGGCAGTACGTCGCCCTGGTCCTCACGGTGGTCTACTTCGTGGTCGACTACCGCAACCCCTACCGGGATCGCTCCATCTACCTCAACATCGTGCGGGCCGTGACCCTCATCTACTTGCCCGCCGTGGTGGGCACCTGGGTGTACGCCTACCGGCGGCTCATCCGGGACCTGCGTACGGGCGTACGCGAGCGCGAGGAGATCGCCGCGGCCGAGGAGCGCCGCAAGATCGCCAGGGAGATGCACGACACCGTCACCCACGCGGTCACCGCCATGGTGCTCAACGCCGGCATGGCCCGCGACGCCACCGAGTCCGAAGAGATCCGTGAGCTGACGACCGCCATCGAGAACAAGGGCGTGCAGGCGCTCAGCGAGCTGCGGCAGTTGCTCACCGTGCTCCGGAGCGGCGACGGCGACCTCGCCGAGGGCACCGAGGGGATCACCCGGCTGGTCGGCGAGGCGCGGGCGAGCGGGCTGCGGGTCGACCTCCAGCTCGACGTCCCCCCGGGGGCGCTGCCGAGACAGGTGTCGCACGCGTGCTACCGCCTGGTCCAGGAAGGACTCAGCAACGTGCGCAAGCACGCGCCGGCCTCCCGGGTTCAGGTCACCTGCGAGGTCAGCGGAGACCAGGTGGCCGTCTCCGTGGTCGACACGCCGGACGACACCGCCCCCGCCGCAGAAACCATCAAGGCCGCGCCCTCCCTCGGCGGCGGGTACGGCCTGGCCGGGATCCGCGAGCGCGTCTCGCTCGCCCAGGGCCGGTTCTACTCCGGGCCGACCGCCGACGGAGGCTTCGTGCTCGCCGCCCGGCTCCCCCTCGTGCGGCAGGGCGGCTGACCCTCGCCGGATCACGGGCGGCCCGCGTCCCAGACGGACGGCCCGGGTTCGGCAAGCCGGACACATCCGCGATCCACTTACCGCACGCCGGGCCGCGCGGCCCGCTTTGATCGCGACGGGATGATCCGCGGCGCCCGCAGAGCCGTACTGTTGGGTGGAAAACGGCCGGAACGGAGGTGTCCGGCTTGAACGGAAAGGGACGGGTGTGCTCACTGTCTGCGTGGCCCCGGAGGACCCGCCGTTGATCGTCGAGTCGGTCCGCACCGCGGGTGGTGAGGTCGTCGCGGACCCCCGCCGGGCGGAGGCGCTGGTCTGGACCGACTCGCGGCCCGAGGGCGTGCGGGAGTATCTGACGCCGAGCGTGCGCTGGGTCCAGCTCCCCTCGGCGGGTGTCGAACGCTGGACGAGGGAAGGGTTCATCGACTCCACCCGCGTGTGGTGCTCGGCGGCGGGCGCCTACGCCCCGCAGGTCGCCGAGCACGCTCTCGCCCTGCTGCTGGCCGGGGTGCACCGGCTGGCCGCCGCCGCCCGCCGGCGTACGTGGCTCCGGGACGAGCCCGGGACGCTGCGCGGGAGCACGGTGGCCGTCATCGGCGCGGGCGGGATCGGCCGGGCGGTGATCCCCCCGCTGCGCGCGCTCGGCGCCGCCGTGCTCGCGGTCAACCGCTCGGGCGAGCCCGTGGCGGGCGCGGCGCAGACCGTGCCGTTCGAGGACCTGGCCGCCGTCTGGCCCCGGGCCGACCACGCCATCCTGGCCGCGCCCGCCACCAGGGAGACGTACCGGATGGTCGGACGGGAGGAGCTGCGCGCGCTGGGCCCGCGGGCGTGGCTGGTCAACGTGGCCCGGGGCGAGCTCGTCGACACCGACGCCCTGCTCGCCGCGCTGCGCGCCGGCGAGATCGGCGGCGCCGCCCTCGACGTCACCGACCCCGAACCGCTGCCGGACGGGCACGGCCTGTGGCACGAGCCGAACGTGCTGATCACGTCGCACAGCGCCAATCCGCGGGACCGCCTCACCGAGAGCCTCGCCGAGCGGGTACGCGAGAACGTCGCCCGCTACCTGCGGGGAGAGCCGCTGCTGGGCCGGATCGACCTGGCGCGGGGCTACTGAGGAAGCCGCCGGGCGGGGACCCGTCGCCTCCCGGGGCCCGCACCGGAGACCGGGGCCGGTTCGCCTCGGCGGCGTCATCACGTGAGCCCCGCCATCCGCCGGGGCCCGGCGGGCTATCGTCGCGGCATGAAAGTCTGTTCCATCGCCGCCCCGGCCACGGTGGAGGAGGCGGAGGCGATCCAGGACGCCCTGCGACCCCGGCTCGACCTGACCGGCCCGGGTCCCCGCGACCCCGCCCTGGTCGCGGGGGTGGACGTGGCCTACTCCGACGATCTGCTGGCCGCCGCGGTCGTGGTGCTCGACGGTTCGAGCCTGGAGGTGGTCGAGCAGGTGACGGTACCGGGACGGCCCGCCTTCGGCTACGTGCCCGGCCTGCTCGCCTTCCGCGAACTGCCCAGCCTCGTCGAGGCGCTGGAACGGCTCACCGTCACCCCCGACCTGATCGTCTGCGACGGGTACGGCCTGGCGCATCCGCGGCGGTTCGGCCTCGCCTGCCACCTCGGGGTGCTCACCGGCCTGCCCACGATCGGCGTCGGCAAGACGGCCTTCGTCGGCTCCTTCGAACAGCCCGGCGCAGAGCGTGGCTCATGGAGCGAACTGCTCCTGGACGGCCAGGTGGCCGGTCGCGTGCTGCGCACCCGGGACGGCGTCAAGCCGGTGTTCGTCTCCGTCGGCCACCGCGTCGATCTGGATACCGCCTGCCACAACGTGCTCGCCCTGACGCCGCGTCACCGGCTCCCCGAGACGACGCGCGCCGCCGACCACCTGTCCCGCGCGGCCCTGAAGGCCGCCCTGGCCGCCGCCTCCGCCTGACCCCCGCGGCCGTACGCCCGAGTTCCCCGGCCGCGCTCAGGACGAGCGCTCGGCGAGGTGCCGTTCCACGGAGGCGACCTTGGCGTCGAGCCTGCCCTGCCCGGCGCGGGCGTCGGCCTTGAGCACCAGGCTGACCCTGGAGCAGCGGGCTTCGACGGCGGCGACCGCGTCCTTGACGACGCCGAGCACCTCGTCCCACGTCTCGCCCTCGATGGTGGTGAACATGGCGTCGGTGCGGTTGGGCAGCCCGGACGCGCGGACCACGCGCACCGCCTCCGCCACCACCTCGCCGACATCCTCACCGGCGCCGATCGGCGTCACGCTGAACGCGACGAGAACCGACATGTGGCCTCCTCGAAGATCGCATTCCCCGGCCACGCTAACACTCCCGCCGGAAGCCGCGGCGGCGGGGCGGCCGGTCGAGGCGATCACGCAATGCGGCGTCACCTCGGCGGCGCGCGGCTCGGCGCCCTTCCGCCGCGTGCCGGCCCGGTGGTCGTCCTCCGTACCCGAGCCGCGGGGTCACGCGCCGGCGGCCTGCCTGTGGCGGGCGGCCGCACGGGCGTGCGCGCCCGTCAGGAGGGTGCGCACCCGCGCCGCGGTGGCGTCGCCGGGGTTCAGCACGCAGATCCAGGACTGGGTGGCATATACCGGATGGGGAAGGATCCGGTCCAGCACGCGGTAGTCCACCGCCTCGTGGTGATCGGCGTGCGCGGCCGGTGGATACCCCAGCAGTTCCTCGAACACCGCGCGCCCGACCCCGATGTTGAGCCGGAAGACGCCGGGCCGGTTCAGGTCGGAGGCGGTGTCGAACCCCTCGTAATCCTTCACGACGATCGTGGCGAAGGGCATCTTGCGGTTGGCCGGCATGTCGTCGGGGTCGTAGTAGAAGAAGGTGTCGCCCCATGCCACCCGCGGCGCGCCGTTGTGCTCTCCGGCGGTGACGGCGGCGACGCCCGGGAGGCCGGTCAGGAATTCGATGATGTCGTTCTCGGTCACCCGCGATCCTTTTCTCTCCGGTGTTCCTCCTTCAAGTGTTTCATTGAATTCCTTTATGAGACTTTCACGGGAAAACCGCTGCATGCCGGTCGCCAACCCTCAAGTCGCGGATGAGACCTCCCCGTCCCCGCGCCGGTCCCGGGGAGGCCGTACGACCGCGACCGGGCAGTGCGCGTGGTGCAGGACGGCCCGGCTCACCGAGCCGAGCACCGCCGCGCCGACGGCGCCGCGCCCCCGTGACCCCACGACCAGCAGGTCCGCTTTCTCCGCCGCCTCCACCATCGCGGTGACCGGGTGCGCGCAGACGGCCCGCATCTCGGCGGGGACGCCGGGATACCGGTCCCAGTGGGCACGGACCGCACCGGCCACGTAGTCCTCCTGCGCCTTGCGCACCTCGTCGACGTCATAGGCGATCTCGGGCGCGAAGGGGTGCACGGGAAGCTGCCAGGCGTACAGCGCGAGCAGCCGATGGCCGCGCAGCCGCGCCTCCTCGAACGCGTACGTCAACGCGGCGCCGGCCTCGGCGGAACCGTCGACGCCGACGACGACCAGCCCGTGCGGCGCCGACACCCCGGGGCGGACCACGACGACCGGGACGTCGACGTGGCCGGCGACGTGCATGCCGACCGAGCCGAGCAGCATGCCGGCGAACCCGCCGAGGCCCCTGCTGCCGATCACGACCTCCGTGGCGTTCCCGGCCTCCTGGCGCAGCACACGGGACGGGTTGCCCTCGATCAGGGCGGTGGTGACGCGGAGGGCCGGATGGGTCTCCCGTACGGCCCGCTCGGCCTCCTCCAGAATCCGCCGGCCGGCCCGGTCGAGATGGTCCTCCGCCTCGGGGGTGAAGCGCGTGATCTCGTACGGCATGCGGTCCACCGCGTGGACGATCCGCAGCGGCAGCCCCTTCAGCGCCGCGTCGCCGGCGGCCCACTCCACCGCGGCGGCCGCGGCGCGCGAGCCGTCTGTGCCCACGACGACGGGTTCGGTCATGGTTTGTCCTCCCCTTCCCGTCCCATCCGACCGCCCGGGCGCCGTCTCGGGGCAGGGCCGCTGGTCCCCGCCGTACGGGACCTTTCTCCTTCCTGCCGGGGGCGCGCCGGGGGACGTTGCGCGGCGTGGCGGGGACGGGCGCACGCGAAGCGGCCGGCTCGCATGCCACCGGGGCGGCGCGCCCGCCCCCGGGAAAAGGCCGGAGGTT
>JADGHC010000194.1 GCA_019689655.1 Microbispora sp. | reverse complement strand
GCCGGGGGGGCGTCCTCGCCGGGCCGGGGGGGGACGGCGGCTATCAGTGCCTTGGTGTCGGGGGCGCGCGGCCGCGCGAACACCTCGGCGGCGGGGCCGGCCTCCACCACGGCGCCGTCGCGCATCACGACGACCCGGTCGGCGATCGTGGAGACCAGCGCGAGGTCGTGGGAGACCAGCAGCACGGCAAGGCCGCGTTCGTCGCGCAGCCGGCGCAGCACCGCGACCACCTCGGCCTGCACGGTCACGTCGAGCGCGCTGGTCGGCTCGTCGGCGAGCACGACCTGCGCGCCGAGCGCCAGGGCCAGCGCGATGGCGAACCGCTGGGCCTGGCCGCCGGACACCTGGTGGGGATAGCGGCGCAGGATCTCCGGGTCGAGCAGCACCGCGCGGACGGCCTCCTCGGCCCGTTCCCGCGCGGCCGCGCCCTTGACGCCGTGCCGGGCGAGCACGCGGCGCATGAGCGTGCCCAGGCGCATGGTGGGGTTGAGCGCGGCCTGCGGGCTCTGCATGACGAGGGCGGCGCGCGAGCCGCGGATCCGGCGCAGCTCGGCGGCGCTCGCGGTGAGCACGTCCACCTCGCCCACGGTGATCCGCCCGGAGACGTCCGCGCCGTGGACGAGGCCGAGCGTGCTGAGCAGGGTCGTGGTCTTGCCCGACCCGCTCTCGCCGACGATGGCCACGCACTCCCCCGCGGCCACGTCGAGCTCGGGGACCGACGCGATCACCCGGTCGCCGATCCGGACCACGAGATCCCTCACGCTGATCAAGCTCATGCGTCCTCCTCGCCGTCGGCTCGGAGTCCGGTCGTGCCGGAGGCGCGCGATGGACGGGTCGTGCCGGAGGCGCGCGATAGTGGGATGGTGCCGGAAACGCGTGATTCGGCGCCTCGCCAGACGCTGTGCTTATCGATTCGCTCGCTGCGCTCGTTCATCGCGACAGCCTCGCCCTCAGTCCCTCGCCGAGCACGTTGAACGCGAACGCGGTCGCCAGGATGGCCAGGCCGGGGAAGGTCACCACCCACCAGTCGGTGGTGAACAACGTCTGGCCCTGCTGGACCATCAGCCCCCATTCGGAGGTCGGCTCGTGGGCGCCCAGCCCGAGGTACGACAGCGCGGCGGCGGTGAGGATGACCCCGCCGCCGTCCAGCGACAACTGGACCAGCACCGGGGTGAGCGAGTTCGGCAGCACGTGCCGCAGCACGATGAGCGGGGCGGGCACGCCCAGGCAGCGCGCCGCGTCCACGAAACCCCTGGTGGCCACCGACGCGGCGACCGACGCGGTGAGCCGGGCGTACCACGGCCACCAGGTGACCGCGATCGCCACGATCACGGTGGTCACGCTCGGCTGGAGCACCACGGCGAGCGCCAGCGACAGCAGCAGCGCGGGGAAGGCGAGGAACACGTCGGTCACCCGCATGATCACGTCGCGGGCCCAGCCGCCGGCGTATCCGGCGACCACCCCCAGGACGACGCCGATCACCCCGGAGATCGCCAGCACCGCGACGGCGATCAGCAGCGAGGTGCGGGCGCCGAACAGCACCCGGCTGAACACGTCGCGGCCGACCTGGTCGGTGCCGAACCAGTGGGCGCCGCTCGGCGGCAGCAGCGCCTCCAGGGGATGCGTGGCCGAGCCGCCGTCGTCCGGGTAGGGGGCGATCCACGGCGCCAGCAGCGCCGCCAGCACGATGATCCCCAGCAGCACGGCCCCCGCCGCCGCGAGCCGGTCCACCCCGGCCAGCCGCCGCAGCGGCGTACGGCGGAGCGCGGGCAGGGCGGGGGCCGTCACCGGGCCCTCACCCTCGGGTCGACCACGCCCTGGAGGAGGTCCACGGCGAGGTTGGCGACGACGTACAGCACGGCGACCAGCAGCGTGACCCCGGCGATGGCGGGCGTGTCGAGCGAGCGGATGGAGTCGGCGGCGTACCGGCCGAGGCCCGGCCAGTTGAACACCGCCTCGACGAGGAAGCCGTTCACGATCGAGTACGCGAAGACGAGCGCGATCAGCGAAAGCACCGGGTTCAGCGCGGGGCGCAGGGCGAACCGGGTGAGCACCGCGGTCTCCCCGAAACCGAGGGCGCGCTCCAGCCGGGCGTGGTCGCGCGACGACTCCTCGATGAGGGCGGCCCTGGTCATCTGGGCCACCACCCCGGCCGGGTACGCGGCGATCACCAAGGCGGGCAGCACCAGATGCGACAGCGTGCTGGTGAGGATCGGCCAGTTGCCGGTGATCAGCGCGTCCACGGCCGTGATGTTGGTGTAGAGGTGCAGGGGGCTGGTCCGGTCGAGCGACGCGTCGTATTCCCCCGCGACCGGGAACCAGCCGAGGCCGCTGGCGAAGACCGTCTGCAGGGCCAGCGCCAGCCAGAACACCGGCACCGACACGGCCAGCATCGACGACAGCCGCACCGACAGGTCGGGCAGGCGGCCCTTGTAGCGCGCGGCGGCGACGCCCAGCGGGATCCCGGCGGCCACCGCGATGATCAGCGCCGCGCCCACGAGCTCCAGGGAGGCGGGGAACGCCTGGAACAGGTCGTCGCGCACGGGCTGCCGGGTGTGCAGGCTGATCCCCCAGTCGCCGTGGAGCAGGTCGCGCACGTAGTTCCACAGCTGCACCGGCAGCGGGTCGTCCAGGCCGAACCGCCGCCGGGCCTCGGCGAGCTCGGCCGCCGTCGCCTTCGGCCCGGCGTACGCCACGGCCGGGTCGCCGGGGACCAGGCGCATGACGGCGAACGTGAGGACGATCACGCCGGCCACGACCAGGAGGGCCTGGCCGAGCCGGCGGATCAGGTACCTCGGCATGGTCAGGCGCCGGGCTTCAGATCGTAGACGAACACCACGTTGGGGTAGGCGGGGTTGTCCACATACCCCTCGACCGACTTGGCGTAGGCCCGCTGGTAGTTCTGCACGTACGGCACGGCCACCGCCGCCTGCTCGTTGATGATCTTGTTCTGGAGGTCGGCGTACGCCTTCTCCGCGGCGGCCGGGTCGGTCGCGGTGAGCGCGGGCAGCTCGTCGATCTCCTTGTCGATCGCGTCGTTCTTCAGGTACGAGAGGTTGAACTGGACGTCCTTCTCGCTGTGGAAGACGTTGATGAACCACGAGTAGGCGTCGGCGTAGTCGGGGAACCAGTACATGACGAAGATGTCCTGCCGCTTGGACGGGTCCTTCGACTTGCCCTGATCCCACTGCGTGGTCCACTGCAGCGGCTTGGCCTGCAGCTTGACGTTCAGCTTGTCGAGCGCCGAGCTGAGCAGCGTGACCAGCAGCTCCTGGTCGGAGTCGCCCTGGGCGTAGGTCAGCGTGAGTTCGAGCTGCTTGCCGCCGGGGCCGTACCCGGCCTCCTTGAGCAGCGCCTCCGCGCCCGCGAGGTCCTGCTTGGGGGTCATGCCGGAGACGCTGCCGAGCAGGCCCTCGGGGACCAGGCCGCTGGCGGCCACGCCGGAGCCCTTCATCGCCGCCAGGAGGCCGTCGTAGTCGATGGCCTTCTGCAGGGCCTGACGCAGCCGCACGTCCTTGAGCGGGCCGCCCGCCGTGTTGAACAGCACGAGCAGGTTCTGGAACGACGGCGTCTGCGAGGTCTGGACGGTGTCCGTGCCGGCCGCCTGGGCGAACAGCTGGGCGTTGAGCCGCTGGACGAACGACACCTCGCCGCGCTGGAGGAGCTGCCAGGCGGTGGTCAGCTCGGGCGTGACCCGGTAGGCGACCTTCTTGTAGTGCGGGCCGTTCCAGCCGCCCCAGTAGTCGTCGAACGCCTTGAGCGTGAGCTCGGTCTCCTGGCCCTTCTGCCAGCTGTCGATCGTGTACGGCCCGGAGCCGGCGTCGTGGCCCTCGTTGAACCACTTGTTCAGGTCACCGGAGGCGGCGGTGGTGTCGTAGATGTACGACGCGTAGCCGGCCGAGGCGATCAGGTCGAGCGGGGCGGGGTACTTGAGCGTGAACTCCAGCGTCGTGGGATCCTTGGCCTTGATCTTCTTGACCGCGCCCCAGATGTAGGCCGCGCCCTTCCCCTCCTTGATCGTGCGTTCGATCGCGGCCTTGGCCGCGGCGGCGTCCACCGGCTTGCCGGTGTGGAACTTCACGCCCTCGCGCAGCGTGAACGTCCACTTCTTGCCGTCGGACGAGGTGGTCCACGAAGTGGCCAGCCGCGGCTCGGCCTTCTTCGTCTGCGGGTTGTAACGGGTCAGCGACTCGTAGATGTTCTCCATCGCGATGATCTCGTTGGAGTACGAGCTCGCCGGGTCCCAGTCGGTGACGACGTCCAGGTTGGGGACGTACACGAACGTGCTGTCGGCCGCACTCGCCGACGAGCCGGGCTGCGGGGTGGAGTCGGCTGCGCCGCGGACTTTCCCGCCGGCGCAGGCCGCGGCGGTGAGGGTCACGGCGGCCACGGCTCCCGCGGCGAGAAGACGCTTGTGCCAGCGCATGTGAGACGGTTCCTTTCCTATCCGGCCTGCCGGGCGAGGGGGCCGGCGGCCTTGACGTGCAGGCGCACCGCGGGCTCAGGAAGGTAACTGAGAGGGATCTCGCTGAGCTCGACGATCTGGACGGATTCGGGGTCGGCCCCGGCGGCGACGGCCCGTGCGGCCGCCTCCTCCTTGGCGTTGTCGATCAATCTAGCCCTGGAGCTCCCACCTCCAGAAGCGGGCACGATCGTTTCGAACCTGCCGCTGGCGAGCGCGATGGCCGCGCCCACGGCGTTGGCCACCTCCGCGTGCGCCGGGCGGATCACCTCGCGCGCCCCGGGCACCTCGTCGGCCAGCAGGAACGCGCCGCCGCCGACCGCCACGAGCGGCCGGTCGGCGCGGCCGAGCGCCACCCGGTCCACCGCGTCCGCGACGACCTCGTCCGCCGCCCGTACGGCTCGCGCCAGCCGCTCGCGCCACTCCCCGGGGACGGGATGCGTGCCGACCCTCCCCCGCCCGGCGGCCACGGCCGCGTCGGTCATCGTGGGAGTGGAGCCGCCGAAGACGAGGGCCTGCGTGCCGATCCGGTAGCCGACCGAGCGCGGCTCCGCCCCGATGATCGTGCCGCCGCCGAGCGCGATGGACAGGATGTCGGGCATCCGGAAGTTGGTGGTGACCCCGCCGATCTCGACCGCCGCGGCCGACTCCCTGGGGAAGCCGCCCACGAGCACGCCGAGGTCGGTCGAGGTGCCGCCGACGTCGGCCACGATGGCGTCCGTCACGCCCGACAGGTACGCCGCGCCGCGCAGCGAGTTGGCCGGTCCCGAGCCGATGGTCAGCACCGGGTAGCGGGCCGCGTAGTCGACGGCCATCAGCGTGCCGTCGTTCTGCGCGAAGAACGTCTCGACCTCCAGGCCCCTGGCCCGCAGGGCCTCGTGCAGCGCGGCGGTGACGTCGCGGGCCACGCCGTACAGCGCGGCGTTGAGCACGGTCGCGTTCTCGCGCTCCAGCAGGCCGAGCGAGCCGATCTCGTGGCTGAGGCTCACCGGCACGTCGCCGATCTCGGCGCGGATGAGCTCGGCGACCCGGTTCTCCTGGTCGGCGCTCGCCGGGCTGAACACGCCGGTGACGGCGAACGCGTCGGCGGGCGTCGTGGCCGCGAACTTCCTGACCGCGTCCTCGTCGAGAGGGGCGATCTCGCTCCCGTCGACGAAGTGGCCGCCCCGCACGATCGCGGTGCCCGCCGCCACGGTGTCGCGCAGGTCGTCCGGCCACTCGCTCAGCGGCGGTACGGACGTGGTCGCCGGGGCGCCGATGCGCAGCACGGCGACCCGGCCGAGCGCGCGCCGCTCCAGGATGGCGTTGGTCGCGTGGGTGGTGCCCAGCATCACCCGCTTCACCCGCCGTTCCAGGTGCGGCCCGGGCAGCTCGGCGAGGACCGCGTCGAGCGCCGCGCGCAGGCCCTCGGTTACGTCGGGGCTGGTCGGCCGCTTGGCGGAGGCGACGACCCGGTCGTTTTCGTCGAGCACCACGGCATCGGTGTTGGTGCCGCCCACGTCGATGCCGATCCGCAGCGTCGTGCTCATGCCGTCTCCCCGCCCGCCGGCCCGGAGCCCGATGCGATCTCCTCCACCGGCACGTAGTCCATGTCGTAGCCGAACGCCCGCGGGCCGGCCGTCTCCAGGCCCTTCGGCGTACGCCACAGGGGGTCGCACGGCCACGCCAGGACGGTCACCCGCTGGCCGTACCGCAGCCCTTCGGTCTGGATCGCCGTGGCCGTCTGGGTGTCCATCACCGTGATCAGGTCGGGCACCATGGCCCGGACCCTGCCGTCCTCGACGGCGACGAGGTTCTCGTTCTGGATCTCCAGGATCAGCGTCCTGCCCCGGTCGTCGCCGGTGCCCTCGATCGTCACCGTGCCCCGGGCGAACCCGCCGGTGGTCCTGCGTTCCAGGTCGGTCAGCTTGCCGGTGATCAGCCGTACCGCGCCGAGCTCGGCGGTCAGGGCGGCGAGGGGGTCGGCGGCGCCCTCGGTCGCCCGGCCGATCGCGATGGCCCGGCTCACCGTGCCTTCGATCACCGCGCCCGCGCACTCCCGCGCGGTCAGCACGTAGTCGGCCATCAGGGCGCTCGACCCCGCGGCCACGCAGACGGCCCGCGCGACCCGCTCCGACCACAGGCCGTCGACCGGCCGGATCGTCACGACGTTGCCGACGACGTCGGACATGACGACGAGGTTGGCCGGGATGCCCACCACGTACATCGAGACCATCTGGACCTCGGGGAACGCCCGGCCCATCGCGTCGGCGTCGAGCAGCGGCAGGCCGAGCCGGGCGGCCCAGGCGACCGGGGCCACGCCGTTGCCGCCGCCGATCTCCGAGGACATGATCGCGGCGGGCGGGCGGCCGAAGATCCGCTCGATCTCCTCGGCGATCCGGACCGGTTCGTCGGCGCCGTGCACCATCTCGTTGCTGACGGTCGGCGCGCCGATTCCCGACAGCGGCAGCACGAGGGCGTCGCCGGGCAGTTCGTCCAGGGTGACCAGAGGCACGTCGCCGTACTCGCGAATGGCGCGCCGCGCGGCGATGGCTCCGGGGCGGACGTCACCACCGCCGCCGGTGCCGAGCACGGCGCAGCCGCGGGCCAGGAGGGCGACGTCCTCCACTGTGATGCGGGCCTGCATGCGGGGAGCCTTCACCACCGGGCGGTCCCGCCTCAATGTCACCCTGCGACACATGTCGCCCTATTGTTGTCGCCCCACAACAAGACAGGACAGGTCCTGATAAGCCGGAAAGGGGGCAATCAGCGTAGCGGGTCGAACTCCCGCAGGGCAGGAGGCTGCTTGCCGGTGGTGATCTGCTCGGCGAGGAGCCGTCCGGTGGCCGGTCCGTGGGCCAGGCCCCACATGCCGTGCCCGCCGGCCACGTAGATCCCGGGGGCGCCGGTCGCGCCGATCAGGGGGCGTCCGTCCGGCGTGACCGGCCGCGGGCCCACCCAGACGTCCGTACGCTCCTCCCAGCGCACGCCGCGCAGCAGCGGGCGGGCCGAGGCGATGATCGCCCGCAGCCGGGCCTCGACCGCCGGGGCGTCGGGGTCGCGGAACTCCATCGTGCCCGCCACCCGCAGCCCGCCGCGGTAGGGCGTGCACGCCACCCGCACCTCCGGCAGGTAGATCGGGCCGGGCACCGGGTGGTCCACCGGCACGGTGAACGAATAGCCGCGACCGGCCCGTACGGGAACGCGCACGCCCCAGCGGCCCGCCAGCCGGGACAACCAGGCGCCGGTGGCCAGCACCACCGCGTCGGCGGACAGGACCGTGCCGTCCCGGGCCACCACGGCGACCTTCCCCGCGCCCGTGCGTACGTCGGCCACCTCGTGGGTTTCGATCGCGGCACCCCGGGCGACGACGGCGTCCCCCAGGGCGTGGACGAAGCGGCCGGGGTCGATGTAGCGCTGCCCGTCGATCCGCACGCCCGCCGTCAGGGCCGGCGAGGCGAGCGGCACGGCCTCGGCCAGCCGCCGCGCGTCCAGCGCGGTGTGCTCGACCGGCTGCCCCGCCTCGGCCATCCGGCGCAGCTCGTGGAGCAGACCCGCCGCCTGGCGCGGCGTACGGAACCCGGCGGTGATCGGCGCGTCCTCGATGGGTGCGGCCACCCCGCCCGCCGCGAGCACCTCGTACGCCTCGATGCACTCGTCGTTGAGCGGCAGGTTGGCGCGCACCGCCCTGGTCCACGACGACCAGCGGCAGTTGGCGGCGAACCGGGTCAGGAACGCCCACAGCCCCGGGTCGGCGGTCGCGGGGATGTGCAGCGGCGCGGCCGGGTTGAGCAGCGAGCGCAGGCCGTACCGCAGCACGGAGGGCTCGTTCAGCGGAATGGCCAGGCCGGGCGCGATCCAGCCCGCGTTGCCCCACGACGCGCCGGCCGCCACACCCCGGCGGTCGACCACGGTGACCTCCACACCGCGTTCCTGCAAGAACCATGTGGTGGACAGGCCCACGATCCCCGCGCCCACCACGATCACCGACCGCGGCCCGCCGTCGACGCGCTCGGCGCCGGACATGTCCCACCTCCACACCAAGGCGACTTTTTCCCGGCGTCAGCATGACGCGCGCGGGGCCGCGGACCGCTGTAGCGTCCGTACAATCGCGGCGCTCGTGTTGTGGAGTTCGGACAACCCTTTTATTCGTCCTCGGCGGCCAGCGTGATGATCATTGCGAGACGCTTGCGCGGGTCGTCCAGGTCCAGGGAGGTCACCTCGCTCATCCGGCGCAGCCGGTTGCGTACCGTGTTGGCGTGCACGCCGAGCCGTTCGGCGGCGGCCGCGAAGTCGCCCTGGGCCTCCAGCCACGCCCGTAACGTCGCCACGTAGCGGGTGCCGTGGAGGGCGTCGTGCCGGCGCAGCGCGCTCACCGGCCCCCGCGAGGGGACGCGGCCCGCACGCGCCGCCGCGCGTAACCGCTGCAGCAGGATGTCGTCCCACGACTCGTCGTACGCCGGCGGCTCGGTGCGGGACAGGTCCCGCTCGTGCAGCGCCAGGCACTCCTCCGCCTCCCGGCGGCCCGCCCGCCGCAACCCCGCCAGGGCCCCCCCCCCGATGCCGGCCGCGACGCGCACCCGCGGGGGCAGCCCGGCCGCGAGCGAGGCCACCCACTCCCGCGCGGCCGCCGGCCCCGAGTCCGGCAGGATCGTGTACAGCGTGTCGCCGAGCAGCGCGCTCCTGCCGGGCCTGGACCAGCCGAACCCGGTGGTGGCCCGTTCGAAGGCCAGCAGAAGCATGGCGTGCGGCTCCTCCGAGGTGTGCGTACGCACCGCGACGACCCGCATCTCCCGCGCGGTCAGCCCAAGCCGGCTGACCACGGTCGCGGCGTCGGCCGTGCCTTCGAGCAGCCGTACGACGAAGTCGGACTCCACCTGACGTTCCAGGTCCGCGCTCGCCCTGGACCGCAGCAGGTGCAGCGCCACGGTGCGCGCGCCGTTCGCCAGCGCGGTGAACCGCGCCCCGGTCAACGGCCCAGTGCACGTCACCCACACGGACCCGAGCAGCTCGCGGCCGGCGCGCACCGCCACCGCCATCCGCCCGGTCATGCCGTGCCGCGGGTCCGGCTCGACGAAGATCGGCTCGTCCGCCGCGGCCAGGCGGGCGAACACCCCGCGCTCGCGGAAGACCTCGCGCAGCCGCTCGGGGACCTGCCGCACCAGGATCGTCTCCAGCCGGGCCGGGTCGCCCGCCTGCTGCGAGCGGGAGTACGCCAGCACCCGCGACAGCGGGTCCTCGATGGTCACCGCGCCCCCGACGGCGTCGGCCAGACTGTCGGCCAGGGCAAACAGGTCCGTGGGCCCGCGCCCCGACTCGGTCTCCCGCCCTTCCAGCACCAGCCCGTAGACCACGCCGAGGAGGTGGCTCCAGGAGACCGCCGGATCGACCAGCAGCACGGCCACGTCGAGGCTCTCGCCGGCCGCGGCGGCCTCCCGCTCGGTCTCCGCCCCTGCCCGCACCAGGACGACCCTGGCCTGCGCCGCCACCGCCCACCGCACCGCCTCGGTCACCGACCCGGCCCCCACGGCCACGAGCACGTCACCGGTGACCCGGCCGTCGGTGGCGTCCGGTATCGCCACGCTGCGCAGCCGCACCGAGCGCCTCTCGGGCCGCGCGCACAGCCGCACGCCGTACGCGCCCAGCACATTCACCAGGCGATCCAGCGTGATCATGCGTAGCTCCTGTCCGAGGCCCGGCGGCTTGTCCCGTACACCGGGTACGCCGAAGGCCCGGTCTCCGTTACCGGAGACCGGGCCTTCGTCACTTGGTAGCGGGGACAGGATTTGAACCTGCGACCTCTGGGTTATGAGCCCAGCGAGCTACCGAACTGCTCCACCCCGCGTCGTTGCACCTTGAATCTTACCCACCGCCGTGTGCCGACGCCAAATCGTTTCC
>JADGHC010000005.1 GCA_019689655.1 Microbispora sp. | reverse complement strand
TTTTAAACCCCCCCCCCTCCCCCCCCCCGCGCGGGGGCCCCGCGCCGGGGGGGGCCCCCCGGCATGTCCCGGCTCCGGCGAACTTCACAAAATCATGATCTTTACGAAATCACCGACATCCATTGATTTCTCCCGCCCGGGCGCGGCGTACGGTCGTTAATCAGGGGATTTTGACGCGATCCGGGGGAAGTGGTCCGCGATGGACCAGGCAGTCCTTGCACGTGTTCCGGAGGTCTTCGCGCGCCGGGTCGGCCCGGCGCTCGGCCTGGCCGACGAGGCCGACGCGGTGGCCAGGGCCTGCCACGCCATGGCGACGCGCTTCCACGGCGGCGGCAGGCTCATCGTCTTCGGCAACGGCGAGGCCGCCACCGACGCCCAGCACATCTCGGTGGAGTTCGTCCATCCGGTGATCGTGGGCAAACGGGCGCTGCCGTCGTTCTCGCTCACCAGCGACGTGGCGACGATCACGGGGGTGGCCGCGGCGACGGGCCTGGAGGAGGTGTTCGCCCACCAGCTCCGCCGCCTGGCCGCACCCCGGGACATCGCCCTGGGCGTCTCCCCCGACGGCGGCTGCGTGAACGTGCTCAGGGGCCTGGAGACCGCGCACCGGCTCGGCCTGCTCACGCTGGCGCTGACCGGCGGCGACGACGGCGGCCCGATCGCCCGCAGCCCCGCGGTCGACCACGTCCTGATCGCCCGCTCCGCCGATCCCCGCGTGGTCAAGGAGGTGCACGTCACCACCTACCACATCCTCTGGGAGCTGGTGCACGTGTTCCTCGAGCAGCCCGGCGTACTGGATCCGCGGGTCGTCCCATGAACTGCTCCGGCGAGACGTGCGTCACCTGCTCGGACGAGGCGGTGGCGGTGACCGTCGTACGGCTCCTCGAGCGGGATTTCGCCCTCGTCGACACCGGCCCCGGCGGGGGACACAGCCGGGAGGTGGTCAGCGTCGCCCTGGTCGACGCCGGGCCCGGCGACACGATCCTGGTCCACGCCAAGGAAGCCATAGCGGTCGTGAGGGAGGTGGACCCGCCGTGACCGGCGACATGGAGGCGCTCTACCCCTTCCTCTACTCGGAGTCCACCGACCTCGACGCGGTCATGGCCTCCGTACGCCAGTCGACCGTGGAGAAGGTCGACGAGATCGTCATGCTGCGCCGTACGGTGCTGACGCGCGACGGCGACCGGATCGCGGCCTGCGCCGAGGCGATGGCGGAGGCGTTCGCGGCGGGGGCGCGGCTGTTCGCCTTCGGCAACGGGGGCAGCTCGACCGACGCCCAGGACGTGGTCACGCTCTTCATGAACCCCGGGGGCGATGCGCGCCCGTTGCCGGCATTCGCCCTCACGGCCGACATCGCGGTGGTGACCGCGCTGGCCAACGACATCGGCTTCGAGGTGGTCTTCGCCCGGCAGCTCGCCGCGTCCGCCTTCGCGGGGGACATCGCGCTCGGCCTGTCCACCAGCGGAAACTCGCGCAACCTCATCGCCGCGTTCGAGGAGGCGCAGCGGCGCGGCATGCTCACGGTCGGCCTGGCCGGCTACGACGGCGGCCAGATGGCCGAGCTCGGCACGATCGACCACCTGTTCGTGGTGCCGTCCGCTTCGGTGCACCGCATCCAGGAGGCCCAGACGACCGTCTACCACGCCCTCTGGGAGCTCACCCAGCGGGTCCTGACCCGTACGGAAGCCGGTGATAGCGATGACGGCGCCTGACGAACGACACGATCCCGTCATCCATATCTTGTGGATCAACGCCGGGCTGAGCTGCGACGGCGACTCGGTCGCGCTCACCGCCGCGACCCAGCCGAGCATCGAGGAGATCGTGCTCGGCGCGCTGCCCGGCCTGCCCAAGGTGGCGGTCCACTGGCCGCTGATCGACTTCGAGTGCGGGCCGGTGCAGGGCGCGGACACCTTCATCGAGTGGTACTTCAAGGCCGACCGCGGCGAGCTCGACCCGTTCGTGCTGGTGATCGAGGGATCGATCCCCAACGAGTCGATCAAGCGCGAGGGCTACTGGTGCGGGTTCGGCGACAACCCCGACACCGGTCAGCCGATGACCACCAGCGAATGGCTCGACCGGCTCGCGCCCAAGGCGACCGCCGTGCTCGCCGCCGGCACCTGCGCGACGTACGGCGGCATCCACGCGATGGCGGGCAACCCGACCGGGGCGATGGGGGTGGCCGACTACCTGGGCTGGGACTGGCGGTCGAAGGCCGGGCTGCCCATCGTCAACGTGCCCGGCTGCCCGGTCCACCCCGACAACCTGTCGGAGACGATCGTCTACCTGCTCTACCAGCTCGCCGGGCAGGCGCCGATGATCCCGCTGGATGACATGCTGCGCCCCACCTGGCTGTTCGGGCAGACCGTGCACGAGGGCTGCGACCGGGCGGGCTACTACGAGCAGGGCCAGTTCACCACCGAGTACGGCTCGCCGAAGTGCCTGGTGAAGATCGGCTGCTGGGGGCCCGTAGTGAAGTGCAACGTCCCCAAGCGGGGCTGGATCAACGGCGTCGGCGGCTGCCCCAACGTGGGCGGCATCTGCATCGCGTGCACGATGCCGGGGTTCCCCGACAAGTTCATGCCGTTCATGGACGAGCCGCCCGGCGCCCGGGTGTCCTCGACGCTGAGCGGGGGCTACGGCGCGATGATCCGCGCCCTGCGCGGCATCACGTTCAAAACGGTCGACAAAGAGCCGAAGTGGCGCGTGAAGGGCCGCGAGCTGCTCACCGGTTACAAGGCCCCCTGGAGCTGACCATGACCCGGGAACGCGAACTGGTCGAGATGGCCTGGGATCCGATCACCAGGATCGTCGGCAGCCTCGGAATCTACGCCAAGGTCGACTTCGCGGCCCGCGAGGTCGCCGAGTGTTACAGCACCTCGTCGGTGTTCCGCGGCTACAGCGTCTTCATGAAGGGCAAAGACCCGCGCGACGCCCACTTCATCACCAGCCGGATCTGCGGGATCTGCGGCGACAACCACGCGACCTGCTCGGTGTACGCCCAGAACATGGCGTACGGCGTGCGCCCGCCACACCTCGGCGAGTGGATCATCAATCTCGGCGAGGCGGCCGAGTACATGTTCGACCACAACATCTTCCAGGAGAACCTGGTCGGGGTCGACTACTGCGAGAAGATGGTCCGCGAGACCAACCCCGGCGTGCTGGCGCAGGCCGAACGGACCGAGGCACCGCACGCGGCCGACCACGGCTACCGCACGATCGCCGACATCATGCGCTCGCTGAACCCGCTGGAGGGCGAGTTCTACCGCGAGGCGCTGGCGATGAGCCGCACCACCCGGGAGATGTTCTGCCTGATGGAGGGCAGGCATGTGCACCCCTCCACGCTCTACCCCGGCGGGGTGGGGACGGCGGCGACCGTGCAGGTGTTCACCGACTACCTCACCCGCCTGATGCGCTACATCGAGTTCATGAAGCGGGTCGTCCCCATGCACGACGACCTGTTCGACTTCATCTACGACGCGATGCCGGGCTACGAAGAGGTGGGCCGGCGGCGGGTGCTGCTCGGCTGCTGGGGCAGCTTCCAGGACCCCGAGCACTGCGACTTCGACTACCGCACCATGAACGCCTGGGGCCGGAAGATGTTCGTCACCCCCGGCATCGTGGTGGACGGGAAACTCATCACCAACGACCTGGTGGACATCAACCTCGGCATCCGCATCCTGCTCGGCAGCTCCTACTACGACGACTGGGCCGACCGGGAGCCGTTCGTCACCGAGGACCCGCTGGGCAACCCGGTGGACATCCGCCATCCGTGGAACCAGCACACGATCCCGCATCCGCAGAAGCGGGACTTCGGCGACAAGTACAGCTGGGTGATGTCGCCCCGCTGGTTCGACGGGCGGGACCTGCTCGCGCTCGACACCGGCGGCGGGCCGCTCGCCCGCCTGTGGGTCACCGCCCTGTCCGGCCTGGTGGAC
Source organism: Microbispora sp. (assembly GCA_019689655.1). Lineage (GTDB taxonomy): Bacteria > Actinomycetota > Actinomycetes > Streptosporangiales > Streptosporangiaceae > Microbispora. The sequence goes on along the minus strand of JADGHC010000005.1, from coordinate 32,631 downwards.
ATCGGCTACGTCAGGTCCACCGGCCAGAGCGTGGAGATCAACCTGCCGAGGACCGCGACCCGGCCGGAGAAGTCCTTCGAGTGGCGCATCCCCGAGCGGAACGGCGAGCCGCTGTCCAACGCGATCGAGCGCAACCGGGCCAGGACGTACTTCCAGGCGTACGCCGCCGCCTGCGCGCTGCACTTCGCCGAGCAGGCGCTGGGCGAGGTCCGCCAGGGGCACACCCAGACGTGGTCGCCGTTCACCGTGCCCGACGAGGCGATCTCCTGCGGCTTCACCGAGGCCGTGCGGGGCGTGCTGTCCCATCACATGGTGATCAGGGACGGCAAGATCGCCAACTATCACCCGTACCCGCCGACGCCGTGGAACGCCAGCGTCCGCGACTCGTACGGCACGCCGGGGCCGTATGAGGACGCGGTGCAGAACACGCCGATCTTCGAGGAGAACCCGCCGGAGAGCTTCAAGGGCATCGACATCATGCGCACGGTCCGCAGCTTCGACCCGTGCCTGCCCTGCGGCGTCCACATGTACCTCGGCCGGGGCAGGCAGCTGCGCGTGGTGCACAGCCCGCACGCGTTCCCGGGGTCGCCATGACGTACGACGTCGCCGCCACCGGGGAGCGCGTCGAGCGCCTGCTCGGCACGCTGGTGGACGCCCGGGCGCGGGCCACCGCCGAGGAGCTCGTACGGGAGATCGTCGGCCTGTACGGCGCGGGCCTCGAACGCGTGATGGCGATCGTCACCGAGGCCGGGGAGGCCGGCACGCTGCGCGCGCTGGTGGACGACCCGCTGGTCTCCGGCCTGCTGGTGCTGCACGATCTGCATCCGCTGACCACGGCGGAGCGGGTGCGGGCCGCACTCGACGGCGTGCGGCCCTACCTCGGCCTGCACGACGGCGGCGTCGAGCTGATCGGCGTGGACGACGGCGCGGACGGCAGCGTCGTGCGGCTGCGCCTGGAGGGGGCCTGCGACGGCTGTCCTTCGTCGCGGATCACCGTCACCGAGTCGATCGAACGCGCCATCGCCCGGGTCGCCCCGGAGGTGACCCGGGTGGAGGTGGACAGCCCCGTGGCCCTCCTGCAGATCGGCAGGCGCCCGCCCGGGCCGTGCCCGGTGCCGGAGGGGGCGTCATGAGCGCCGGCCTGCGCCGCTTCCGCGAACCGGTGAAACGCGAACCGGTGAAACGCGAACCGGTGAAACGCGAACCGGTGAACACTGTGGCTCGGTGCGAGATGTGCGCCGAGCCCCTGCCGGACGACCACGGGCACCTCGTCGACCTGGAGACCCGGGCGCTGATGTGCGCCTGCCCGGGCTGCCGCCTGCTGTTCGTCCGTGGGGGACGCTACCGCGCCGTGCCCGGCCGGTACCGGTACGCGCCGTCCTTCCGGATCTCCCCCGCCGACTGGGACGAGCTGGGCATCCCCGTGCGTACGGCCTTCTTCTTCCGCAACTCCTCGCTCGGCCGGACCGTGGCCTTCTATCCCAGCCCGGCCGGGGCGACCGAATCGCTGCTTCCGCTCGCGACCTGGGACCGGGTGCTCGCCGCCAACCCGGCGCTGGCGGACGCCGAGCCCGACGTCGAGGCGCTGCTGGTGGACCGGGCCCCCGACGGGACGTTCTCCTGCCATCTCGTGCCGATCGACGCCTGCTACCGGCTGGTCGGCCTCGTGCGGCTGCACTGGAAGGGCTTCGACGGCGGACGGGAGGCGTGGGAGGCCATCGACGGCTTCTTCGCCGCCCTGCGCCGGCGCGCCCGCACACTCAAGGAGGTGTGACCGTGGGTCCCCGCTTCGACTGCCTGGACGCCCGGCCCGAGCCGTACGCGGCCTCCCCCACGCTCGTGTTCCGCCTGCGCGTCACCGACCCCTCCCCCGAGGGCGTGCACGCCGTCGCGCTGCGCTGCCAGATCAGGATCGAGCCGCGCCGCCGGCCGTACGGGCCGCGGGAGGCGGCGCTGCTGGCGGACCTGTTCGGCGAGCCGGCCCGGTGGGGCGACACGCTGCGGCCGGTGCAGTTCGCCCTGGCGCAGGCGATGGTGCCCTCCTTCACCGGGAGCACCGAGTTCGACCTGCCGGTGCCGTGCGGCTACGACACGGAGGTGGCCGCGGGCCGATACTTCGCCTCCCTGGACGACGGCGAGATCCCGCTGCTGCTGCTGTTCAGCGGGACCGTCCTCGCCCGCTCCGGCGGCGGGGTGAGCGTCCGGCAGATCCCCTGGCACTGCGAGACCCGCCACCGCCTGCCGGTCGCGGTGTGGCGCGAGACGATCGACGCGGTCTTCCCCGGCTGCGGGTGGCTGCGGCTGCGCCGCGACACCGTGCGCGAGATCCTCCGCTTCAAGTCCGAACACGTGCTCGCCACCGTGGACGAGGCCGTGGCGGCCCTGCTGAAGGAGGCGGGCCGGTGAGCACGCCGATGGAGGCGGCCCGCCGCGTCGCGGACGCCGTGCTGTACGAGGGCTACTTGCTCTACCCCTACCGGGCCTCGGCGGCCAAGAACCGCATGCGCTGGCAGTTCGGGGTGCTCGTGCCGCCCGACTACCCGGGCGAGCCGTCGCGCAGCGTGACCGAGTGCCTGCTGGAGGCCCCCGGCGACGCCCGGATCGACGTACGCCTGCGGTTCCTGCACGTCAGGGGCAAGACGGTCGAACGCAGGGAGGACGACGGCTACTGGCCGGTGCCGAAGCTGACCGCCGGCGGGCGCGACTACCTCAGCTTCGACGAGGCCACGGAACGGGAGGCCAGGGCCGCGGTGTCGCTGGCGGACGTCACCGGCGGGCTGCGCGTCATCGACGTGCTGGTGCCCGGCGAACGCGTCATCGAGCCCATAACCGGCCCCGACGGCGAGCGCATCGGCCGCGTCGTCTGCGAGCACCAGCCGCTCGACGCGGAGCTGCGGATCTCCGCCGAACGGCTGCCCGGGCCGTACGGGCTGGTCCGGCTGCGGATCGAGGTGGAGAACACCGCCCGCTGGGAGCGGGCGGACGCGCCGCGTGAGGAGGCCCTGCGCCACTCGCTGGTCGCCGCCCACCTGCTGATCGGGGTGAGCGGCGGGGCCTTCGTCTCGCTGCTCGACCCGCCGCTGTGGGCGGAGGCCGCGGCCCGGCAGTGCCGCAACGAGAACACCTGGCCGGTCCTGGTGGGCGAGCCCGGCCGCCGCGACGTCGTGCTGTCCTCGCCGATCATCCTGTACGACCACCCGGCGATCGCCCCGGAGAGCCCCGGCGACCTGTTCGACTCGACCGAGATCGACGAGCTGCTCACGCTGCGCACGCTGACCCTGACCGAGGAGGAGAAGCGGGAGGCGCGGGTCACCGACCCGCGTGCCGCCGAGATCCTCGAACGGGCCGCCGGGATGCCGCCGGAGCTGCTCGAACGCCTCCACGGCGCGATCCGGCACCTGGAGGTCCCGGCGAAACGGGGACCGCGGGAGGAGACCGTGACCGTGGCCGGGGTGCGGATCGCCAAGGGCAGCCGCGTGCGGCTGCGCCCCGGCGCCCGCCGGGCCGACGCCCACGACATGTTCCTCGCCGGCCGGATCGCCCGGGTCGAGGAGGTGTTCCGCGACGTGGACGGGCGGCGCCACCTCGCCGTCACGCTGGAGGACGATCCCGGCGCCGACCTGCGGCGCGAGCAGGGACGGTTCTTCTACTTCGCCCCGGATGAGGTGGAGCCCGCATGAGAACGCTGGTGGCGGGTGTGGGCAACGTCTTCCTCGGCGACGACGGCTTCGGCGTCGCGGTGGCCCGCCGCCTCGCCGCCACCGGGGTGCCCGATGGGGTGGAGGTCGGCGACTTCGGCATCCGGGGCATCCACCTCGCCTACGAGCTGACCTCGGGGTACGACCTCACGATCCTCGTGGACGCGATCCCGGCGGGGCGGGCCCCCGGCACGTTGTGCGTCGTCGAACCGGCGGCGCCGTCCCCCGCGCCGGCCTTCGTGGACGCCCACGCGATGACCCCCGACGCGGTGCTCACGCTCTGCGCGGGCCTCGGACACCCGCCGGGCTGCCGGGTCCTGCTGGTCGGCTGCGAGCCCGCCGACGTGTCGCCGGGGATGGACCTCAGCCCGCCGGTCGCGGCGGCGGTCCCCAGGGCGGCCGATCTGGTGCTCGAACTGATCGCGAAGGAGGCGGGGCGATGTGCAGACGCGTGATCGCCGTACTGCTCCTGGCCGGTGCGGCCGGGGCGGCCGTGCTGATCGTCCAGTCGCTGCCCGACATCCGGCGCTACCTGCGGATCAGGAAGATGTGACGCCGATGCACGAGTTCGGGATCGCCGAGGCCGTGGTCGACGCCGTCGAACAGCGGGCCGCCGGCCGGCGGGTGCGCCGGGCCCGGGTGCGGGCGGGCGCCCTGCTGCGCATCGCCCCCGCGGCGATGGACCAGGCGTTCTGCCTGGCCGCCACCGGGACGGTCGCCGAGGGCGCGACGCTCGACCTGGTCATCGAGCCCGTACGGCTCGTCTGCCGCGGCTGCGGGCACTCCGCGCTGTGCGCCGACCCGCTCACGATCTGCGGACTGTGCGGCGGCGTCGACGTCGACATGGAGGGCGGGGACAGCCTCGTCCTCGAATCCATCCAGCTCGACCCCGACACCACTGGGGAGGAGTCCTATGTGCCTGGGAATTCCGGGCGAGATCGTGGAGATCCCGCCGGACCAGCCTGACCTCGCCAAGGTCGACGTGAGCGGGGTGCGGCGGGCCGTCAACATCGGCCTGCTCGACGGGCAGCCGCTGCGGCCCGGCGACTGGGTGCTGATCCACGTCGGCTTCGCGCTGTCCAAGATCGACGAGGCCGAGGCGAAGGCAGCGCTGGAGTTCCTCGAAGGCATCGGCCAGGCGTACGAGGACGAGCTGGCGGCGCTGCGCGACTCGTCGATAGAGAGGTGAGGGACCCATGCGCTTCGTCGACGAGTACCGCGACGCGGACACCGCGCGGGCGCTGGCGGCCAGGATCGCGGGCCTGTGCGAGCCGGGCCGGACGTACAAGTTCATGGAGGTGTGTGGCGGCCACACTCACACGATCTACAAGCACGGGCTGGAGGACTACCTGCCCGAGGCGATCACGCTGGTGCACGGGCCGGGCTGCCCGGTCTGCGTGATCCCGATGGGCCGGGTGGACGACGCGATCCACATCGCCGGGCAACCGGATGTGATCATGACGTCGTTCGGCGACATGATGCGGGTGCCCGGCGGGCACGGGTCGTTCTTCGACTCCTCGGCCGAGGGCGCCGACATCCGCATGGTCTACTCGCCGCTGGACGCCTTGAAGATCGCCCGGTTGAACCCGGACCGCCGGGTGGTCTTCATGGCCATCGGGTTCGAGACCACCGCGCCGTCGACCGCCATGACCATCCTGCGGGCGGCGGCCGAGGGCGTGCGGAACTTCTCGGTCTTCTGCAACCACGTGACGATCATCCCGGCGATCAAGGCCATCCTGGACTCGCCCGACCTGCGTCTGGACGGCTTCATCGGGCCCGGGCACGTGTCCACGATCATCGGCTGCCGGCCGTACGAGTTCATCGCCCGCGGGTACGGCAAGCCGCTGGTCGTGGCGGGCTTCGAGCCGCTGGACATCCTCCAGTCGATCTACATGCTGCTGCTCCAGCTCGCCGAGGGGAGATCGGAGGTCGAAAACCAGTACGCCCGGGTCGTGCCGTGGGCGGGCAACGTCAAAGCCCTGCGGGCGGTCAACGAGGTGATGGAGCTGCGGCCGTACTTCGAGTGGCGCGGCCTCGGCTTCATCTCGCACTCCGCGCTGCGCGTGCGCGACGAGTACGCGGCGTACGACGCGGAGCGGCTGTTCGACATCCCCGGCAACCGGGTGGCCGACCCGAAGGCGTGCCAGTGCGGCGAGGTGCTCAAGGGCGTGCTCAAGCCGTGGGAGTGCAAGGTCTTCGGCACCGCGTGCACGCCGGAGACCCCGATCGGCACCTGCATGGTGTCGTCGGAGGGCGCCTGCGCGGCCTACTACAACTTCGGCCGCTTCTCCCGGCAGCGGGTGAGGGAGGCGACGCGGTGACCGAGACCCGGGCCACCCGTGAGGAACAGGTCCTCGAACGCATCGACCGGGCCAGGCGGCGCAGGGCGCGGGTGCGCGAGGAGCACATCACGATGGCCCACGGCGCGGGCGGCAAGGCGTCGCAGACCCTGATCGAGGCGGTCTTCCTCGACGCGTTCCGCAACCCGCTGCTGGAGCCGCTGGAAGACGGCGCGGTGTTCGGCGCGGGCGGTGCGCGGCTGGCGTTCACCACCGACTCCTACGTGGTGTCGCCGCTGTTCTTCCCCGGCGGCGACATCGGCGACCTCGCCGTCAACGGCACCGTGAACGACCTGTCGGTGTGCGGGGCGCGGCCGCTGTACCTGTCGGCCGGTTTCGTCCTGGAGGAGGGGTTCCCGGTCGAGGACCTGCGGCGGATCAGCGCGTCGATGGCGCGTGCCGCCGCGGCTGCGGGGGTGTCGATCGTGACCGGGGACACCAAGGTGGTGCAGCGCGGCAAGGCCGACGGCTGCTACGTCACCACCGCGGGCGTGGGGCTGCTGGAGCGGGACGCGGCGCTCGGCGTCGCGCACGCCCGTCCCGGCGACGCCGTCCTGGTGTCCGGCCCGGTCGGCGAGCACGGTGTCACGATCATGCTGGCCCGGGGCGAGCTGGACATCGAGGCCGACCTGGTCTCCGACACCGCCCCGCTGAACGGCCTGGTCGCCGCGCTCCTGGACGCCGCGGGCGGGGCGGTGCGGTGCCTGCGGGACGCGACCCGGGGCGGCGTGGCGACGATACTCAACGAGATCGCCCGCGCCTCCGGCGTCGCCGTCGTGGTCGAGGAGGACGCGGTGCCCGTACGGCCCGCCGTACGCGGCGCGTGCGAGCTGCTGGGCATCGACCCGCTGTACGTGGCCTGCGAGGGCCGCATGGTCGCGGTGGTGGCCGGGGAGGCGGCCGACGCCGCGCTCGCCGCGCTGCGCGGCCACCCGCTCGGCGCGGGCGCCGCGATCGTCGGCCGCGTCCGGGACGATCCCCCGGGCCTGGTGCTGCTGAAGACCGCCTTCGGCGGCACCCGGATCATCGACGTGCTGGTCGGCGACCCGCTGCCGCGGATCTGCTGATCCCGCGACTAGCCCGCGTCGCGCGCCGCGGCGACCGCCGCCTGGCCGAGGCTGACGCCGCCGTCGTTCGGGGGGACGCGGTGGTGGGTGAGCACGGTGAAGCCGCGCTCCTCCAGCAGGGGCACGGCCCGGCCGAGCAGCAGCAGGTTCTGGAACACCCCGCCGGACAGGGCCACCGTCGTCAGGCCGGTGGCCTCGCGGATCCGCGCGCATCCGGCGGCCACGATCCCGGCCACGGCGTTGTGGAACCGCGCGGCGACGACCTCGCGCGGCACCCCCGCGCGCAGGTCGTCGGCGGCCGCGCGGACCAGCTCCGCGCCCGGCACGGCGAACCCCGGGCCCTCATCGACGAGATCGCAGGGGTAGGCGTCGTCCACCTCGGGATCGGCGAGCTGCTCGAACTCGACCGCGGCCTGGCCCTCATAGGTGATCGTGTCGCGTACGCCCGCGACGGCCGCCACCGCGTCGAACAGGCGGCCCATGCTGGAGGTGAGGGGCGCGTTCCCGCCCCGGCGGGCCAGCGCGACCACGGCCGCCCACCGCCCGGCGTTGCGCCGTACGACGTCCAGGTCCTCCGGGACGTCCCCGTCGTAGGCGAGATCGAGGTAGGCCGCCGCCATGCGCCAGGGCTGGCGGATCGCGGTCGCGCCCCCGGGCATCGGCACCGGCGCGAGGTGGCCCGCCCGCTCGAACCCGGCCAGGTCGGCGACGAGGAACTCGCCGCCCCACAGCGTGCCGTCCGCGCCGTACCCGAGGCCGTCGAAGGCCACCCCCGCGACCGGCCCGGCGGCGCCGTTGTCGGCCAGGCAGGAGGCGATGTGGGCGTGGTGGTGCTGCACCCCCACCAAATCGGCGTCCTGGTCGAGGGCCCACTTGGTGGACAGGTATTCGGGGTGCAGGTCGTGCGCGATCACCTCGGGCACGACGTCGAACAGCCGCCGGAAGTGCTCGACCCCCTCGATGAACGACCGCAGGGTCTCGTAGTTCTCCAGATCGCCGATGTGGTGGGAGACGATCGCGCGGTCGTCCTTGACCAGGCAGAACGTGTGCTTCAGCTCGGCGCCGCAGGCGAGGACCGGCCGGGGGGCCGCCCGGGCCAGCGGCAGCGGGTGCGGCACGTACCCCCGCGACCGCCGGATCGGCAGGTCGCGGCCGCGGAAGACCCGTACGACCGAGTCGTCGGTGCGGATGTGGATGGGGCGGTCGTGGGTCAAGAACGCGTCGGCGATGCCGGCGAGCCGTTCCAGGGCGTCCTCGTCCCGGTAGGCGATCGGCTCGTCGGACACGTTTCCGCTGGTCAGCACCGTCGGCTGGGCCAGCGACCGGAGCAGCAGATGGTGCAGCGGGGTGTAGGGCAGCAGCACCCCGAGCCACCGGTTGCCCGGCGCGACCGACGGCGCGACGGCCGCGTCCGGCAGGCGCCGCAGCAGCACGACGGGACGGGCGGGCGAGGTCAGCAGGCGCTCTTCCGCCGGGTCGATCGCGCACAGCCGCCGGGCCGCGGCGAGGTCGCCCGCCATCACCGCGAACGGCTTGTCCTCGCGGTGCTTGCGGGAGCGCAGCGCCGCCACGGCGGCCTCGTCCGCCGCCGGCGCCGCCAGGTGGTAGCCGCCGAGCCCCTTGACCGCCAGCACGCCGCCCTCCCGCAGCAGCCGTACGGCCCGCTCCAGCGGGTCCTCTTCAGGGTCGCCGGGGCCCACGAAGCGCAGGCTGGGCCCGCAGGCGGAGCAGCACACCGGCTGGGCGTGGAAGCGCCGGTCGGCGGGGTCGTGATACTCCCTCGCGCAGTCCGGGCACATCCGGAAGCCCGCCATCGTCGTGTTGGCCCGGTCGTAGGGCACGTCGCGGACGATGGTGAAGCGCGGGCCGCAGCAGGTGCAGTTGGTGAACGCGTAGCCCCGTCTGCGGCCGGCCGGGTCGGTCAGGTCGCGCAGGCACGCGTCGCAGGTCGCCACGTCCGGCGAGACGAGCGCCCGGCGGTCCCCCCGGGCCGTGCTCGGCACGATCACGAAGGTGCTGCGGCCGGTGACCGGCGCCGGGCCGGTGCTGATGCGCTCGATCACCGCCAGCGGCGGCGGGTCGCCGGTCAGCGCGGCGAGGAACTCCTCGATCCGCGCGCTGCCGCCCTCGACCTCGATGAAGACCCCGCGCTCGTCGTTGCCGACCAGGCCGCCGAGGCCGAGCCGCGTGGCCAGGCCGTACACGAAGGGCCGGAAGCCGACCCCCTGCACGATCCCCTCGACGCGTACGGCGACGGCACGCCTGCTCACCCGCACATTGTCTCGCGGCGTATTTCCGGACCCGCGGAAGGGGGGATTCCGTAATTCCGATGGGTTAGGTAGGGTTAATGGGTGCACTTCGACTACACCATGGCGATCGGCTCGTTCCTGGTCGCCGTCGTCGTCGGCCTGACCGGTATGGGCGGCGGCGCCCTGATGACGCCCATGCTCGTGACGTTCTTCGGCGTGCCGCCCCTGGCCGCCGTCTCCAGCGACCTGGTCGCCGCCGCCGTCATGAAGCCCGTGGGGAGCCTGGTGCACCTCCGCCGGGGCACGGTCAACCTGCGGCTCGTCGCCTGGCTGTGCGCGGGCTCGGTCCCCGCGGCGTTCTGCGGCGTGCTCATCGCCCGGGCGCTCGGCAGGGGCGAGGGCGTGCAGGAGGTGATCCAGACCGGCCTCGGCATCGCCCTGCTCATCGCCGCGGCGGGCCTGGCCGTACGGGGTTACCTCGCGATGCGCGACCGCGCCGAGGGCCGCACCGCCGCGACCGGCCGCCGCACCGCCGCCCCCGGCGAACCGGCCGCGACCGAGATGCCGTCGGTCACCGTACGGCCGCTGCCGACCGCGCTGGTCGGAGCCGTGGGCGGGCTGGTCGTCGGCCTCACCTCGGTCGGCTCGGGCTCGCTGATCATCGTGGCCCTGCTGGCGCTCTACCCCACGTTGAAGGCCAACCAGCTCGTCGGGACCGACCTGGTCCAGGCCGTGCCGCTGGTCATGTCGGCCGCGCTCGGCCACCTGCTGTTCGGCGAGTTCACGCTGTCGATCACGGCGGCGCTGCTGGCCGGCTCGATCCCCGGCGTCTACCTCGGCTCGCGGATCTCCTCCCGCGCCCCCGGCGGGCTGATCCGCCGCGTCCTGGCGTTCGTGCTGCTCGCGTCGGCGCTGAAGATGTTCGGCGTCGGCACCACCGAGACCGTCTGGGTGCTGCTCGCCGTACTGCTGCTCGCGCCCGCGGTCTGGATGGTCCTGCGCGTGCGGTGCGGCCTGCCCGCGCTCCCCACGCGCCGTGCCGCCGCGCGGATGGAGCCGGAGGCCGCGACGCTGGACGGGTGAGGCGGGATCACAGTTCCCGGAGCGCGGGCAGCAGCTCCTTTTCCGACCACTCGAAGAACTCCCGCTGCCGCTCCCGTCCCACCTGCACGATCGCGAGGTGGGTGAAGCCCGCCTCGACGTACCGGCGCGCGGCCGCCACCACGGCGTTCACGTCCGCGCCGCAGGGCACCTTCTCCGCCACGTCCCGCGGCCGTACGGTCTCGGTGGCGGCGGCGAAGCTGACCGGCGCGGGCAGCTCCGCCATGACCTTCCACCCGGTGACCGACCAGCGCCACATGCGGTGCGCCCGCTCGATCGCGGCGTCCTTGTCGGGGTCGTAGCAGACGGCGAGCTGGCCGTAGACCGGCTTGCCCTCCCCGCCCGACGCGGCGAACTCCTCCACCAGCGAGCCGTCCGGGTCGGTCGCCACGAGCCCGTCGCCCAGCTCGGCCGCGATGTCCACGGACTGGTCGCCGGACGCGGCGACCGCGATCGGCACCGGCCGCTCGGGCAGGTCGAACAGCCGGGCCGAGTCGATGTCGAAGTACTCGCCGCGGTAGTTGCGGTAGCCGCCCCGCAGCAGCTCCCTGATGATCTCGATGGCCTCGCGGAACATCTCGTGCCGGGTGTTGACCGGCGGCCAGCCGTGCCCCACCACGTGCTCGTTCAGGTTCTCGCCCGCGCCCACGCCGAGGGTGAATCTGCCGTCGGTGAGCACCCCCATCGTGGCCGCCTTCTGCGCCACCACCGCCGGGTGGTACCGCATGATCGGGCAGGTCACGTACGTCATCAGCGGCAGCCGCTCGGTGGCCTGCGCCACCGCGCCGAGCACCGCCCAGGCGTACGGCGAGTGGCCCATCTCCTCCAGCCACGGGAAGTAGTGGTCGGAGATGACCGCGTAGCCGAAGCCCGCCCGCTCGGCCGCGACCGCGTCCTCCACCAGCTCCTTCGCGGGCGTCTGCTCACACATCAGGGTGAAACCGATCTCCGCCATACGGCGTCCCCTACCCGCGCCCGCACGTCGAATGATCCAAATAGGGTCGAATCATGACCAATCACTCGTATGTGGTGACCGGAGGAGGCCGCGGAATCGGGAAGGCGGTGGTGGAACGCCTGCTCGGCGACGCCACCACGGCCGCCGTGGTGGTGATCGAGTTCGACGAGGCCGCGCTCGGCTGGGCCCGCGACGATCCCCGGGTGCGGGCCGTCGCGGGCGACGCGGGCGACGAGGCGGTGACGGAGCGGGCCGCCGACCTGGCGGAGTCGGCGGGGACGCTCACCGGCTGGGTCAACAACGCCGCCGTGTTCCGGGACGCGTCGGTGCACTCCTCATCCGCGAGCGAGGTGCTCGGACTCGTCACCGCGAACCTCGGCTGCGCCCTCGCGGGGTGCACGACCGCCGTCCGCCGGTTCCTGGCGGCGGGCACGGCCGGCGCGATCGTCAACGTCACCTCGCACCAGGCCCGGCGGGCGGTGCCGGGCTGCACGCCGTACGTGACGGCCAAGGCGGCGATCGAGGGGCTGACCCGGGCGCTGGCGGTCGAGTACGGCCCGCGCGGGATCCGGGTCAACGCCGTCGCGCCCGGATCGGTCTTCACCGAGCGCTACGCGTCGTTCCTGGCCTCGCTGGACCCGGCCGCCGCCGCGCGGGTGGAGGCGCAGATGGCCGAGCTGCATCCGCTGGGGCGGGTGGCCAAGGCGAGCGAGGTGGCCGACGTGATCGCCTACCTGCTCTCGGACGGCGCGAGCTTCGTCAACGGGGCGACCGTGCCGGTGGACGGCGGCCGGACCGTCCTCGCCAGGGATCCGGAGGCTCGCGGCTGAGCCCGTTCAGTACGCCCGGTGGTACTGGTCGGGCCGGCGCACCTGGGCCCCCAGCTCGCGTGCCGCGTTGATCGGCCAGTAGGGGTTGCGCAGCAGCTCCCGCCCGAGCATCACCGCGTCGGCCTGCCCGGAGGCCACGATCTCCTCCGCGTGGCGCGGCTCGGTGATGAGCCCTACGGCCGAGACGGCGAGGTCGGTCTCCGCCTTCACCCGGGCCGCGAACGGCACCTGATAGCCCGGCTCCAGGGGGATGCGGGCCCCCGGCGCGATGCCGCCCGTCGAGACGTCGAGCAGGTCCACCCCGCGGGCGAGGAGCTCCTTGGCCAGCCGCACGGTGTCGTCGGCCGTCCAGCCCTCGCGCGGGTCTTCGGGGTTCTCGCTCAGCCAGTCGGTGGCCGAGACGCGGAAGAACACCGGCAGGTCGTCCGGCCACTCGGCGCGCACCGCGTCGACCACCTCCAGTGCGAGACGAGTCCGGTTCTCGAAGGTGCCGCCGTACGCGTCGGTGCGCCGATTGCCGAACGGCGACAGGAACTCGTGGATCAGGTAGCCGTGGGCGCCGTGGATCTCCACCACCTTGAAGCCCGCCGCGAGCGCGCGGCGGGCGGCCGCGGCGAAGGCGTCCACCAGCCGCCGGATGTCCGCCTCGCTCAGCTCCCGCGGCACCGGGTAGCCCTCATCGAACGGGATCGGGCTGGGCGCGACCGGCTGCCAGCCGTGGTTTTCGGGGCCGACCGGCACGCCGCCCCGCCACGGGAGGTCGGTGGACGCCTTGCGCCCGGCGTGGGCGAGCTGGATGCCGGGGACCGCGCCCTGCTCGGTGAGGAACCGGGTGATGCGGCCGAATGCCTCCTGCTGGCGCTCGTTCCACAGCCCGAGGTCGGCGGGGCTGATCCGCCCCTCGGGGGACACGGCGGTGGCCTCCACGATGATCAGACCGGCCCCGCCCGCCGCCCGGGAGCCGAGGTGGGTGAGATGCCAGTCGGTGGGGACGCCCTGTTCGGGCCCCTCCACCGCCGCGCTGTACTGGCACATCGGCGACATCCAGACGCGATTGGGGATGGTCAGGTCCCGCAGGGTCAGGGGCTCGAACAACGCGCTCACTCAGCTCTCCTCTCGTCACGACAGGCTTTTGTACGATAACCTTCGTAGTACGTTAACTGTCAAACTACGATAACCGTCGTACAAGGAGAGCCCGATGACGCCCCAGCCCCGGACGCTCGACCACCCGGACCGGTCCGAGATCCGGCTGGAGGCCGTCCTGCACGCGCTGTCCGATCCCGTACGCCTCCAGGTGGTGCGCTTTCTCGCCGACAACGGGGAGTCCTCCTGCTCGGCGATCGACCTGGCGGTCAGCAAGTCGACGACCACCCACCACTTCCGCGTGCTCCGCGAGGCGGGCGTGATCAGGCAGGTCTATCGGGGCACCGCGAAGATGAGCTCGCTGCGCCGCGAGGATCTCGACGCCCTCTTCCCCGGCCTGCTCGACACCGTCGTCCACGCGTACGACGCCCAAGCGGCCAGACCATCGTAACTGTCCAAGACAACTTGACCAGTTACCTCACTTTGCCGTAGCGTTGTAACTGCCTAAGAAAATTAGGACAGTTACAACGACCACAGGGGTGGCAATGATGTTCTACGACTACTCCCTGGCCACCGAACGGATGACCGAGCTGCGCCGGGAGGCCGACAACGCCCGCGTCGCCAACCGCCTCATCGCGGCCCGGCGCTGGTCGCGCCTGGCGTCCTGGGCGCAGCAGCACGCCCGGAAGGCCGGCCACGACCTGGGCTGACGGCCGCCGCCGCGTCGGTCCGGAAGGAAAGGGCCGATGCGCACGACACGCGACATCCGCACGCCGGTGGCCAAGCCGTTCGCGGCCTCCCTCATGGAGGACGCGGGCACCGGCCTCGACTACGGCACCCGGCCCGACCGCATGCCGGGCCTGATCACTCCCACCGACCGGTTTTTCGTCCGCAACCACGCCCCGACCCCCCGCCTCGACCCGAAAACCTGGACGTTGCGTGTGGAGGGCGGCGGCGTGCGCCGGACGATCGGCTACTCCTACGACGATCTGTGGCGCCGGTTCCCGCTCGTGTCCGTCGTCCGCACCCTGGAGTGCGCGGGCAACCGGCGCGCCCTCTTCGGCGCCGAGCACGGCTGCCGCTTCGACGGGGTGCAGTGGCACCGCGGCGCGATCGGCACCGCCGAATGGACCGGGATCCCGCTGCGTGACCTGCTCGAACCCGCGGGCCTCACCGGCGCGGCCGTCGAGGTCATGCCGGAAGGGCTCGACGAGGCGCGCGGACGCCGCCCGATGCCGCTCGCCAAGGCGCTGGCCCCCGACACCCTGCTCGCGCTCGCCATGAACGGCGAGATCCTGCCGCCCGACCACGGCTTCCCCGCCCGCGTGGTGGTCCCCGGCTGGCTCGGCGCGGCGAGCATCAAGTGGGTGGGCCGGATCGTGGTGTCCGACCGGCCGCTGCGCGTGCCGTGGAACACCGAGGACTACGTGATCATCGCTCCCGGCCGGCCGGCCGTGCCGATCACCTCCACCCCGGTCGCGAGCCTGGTCGAGCTGCCCTGGCCCGCGCGGCTGCGGCCCGGCCCGCAGACGATCCGCGGCCGGGCGTACGCCGGGGAGGACCGGGTGGCCGCCGTCGACTACCGGATCGACGACGGCCCGTGGCGGCCCGCCGTCCTGGACGGGCCGGACCTCGCGGGCGTCTGGACCCGCTGGCGGTTCCCCTGGGACGCCTCACCGGGTGCGCACGTCGTGCGCGTGCGGGCCACCGACGAGCACGGCCGCGCCCAGCCGGACGCCACCCCCTGGAACGCCCTCGGCTACTGCCACAACTCGGTGCTCCCTCACCCCGTCCTGGTCGCCTAGGGAAATTCAGGGAACGAGCACCACCTTGCCCGTGGTGGCGCGGGTCTCCAGCGCGGCGTGCGCGGCGGCGGCGTCCTTGAGCAGGAAGCTGTGCACCAGCGGGACCAGCTCCCCGACCCCGCGGCCGCCAGCGCCCGTTCCTCCAGGGCCCGCAGGGCGCCCGGCTGCTTCAGCACCCGCGGGCCGACCCCCACCGCCGCGGTGATGCCGCGGTCGTACAGGTCCTGCGTGGTGATCGGGGTCGGGCCGCCCTTGGCGTCCGACCAGCCGAACAGCACGATCCGGCCGCCGACGCCGAGCAGCTCCCGGGCCGCCGCTGTAGTTCCCGGACCGCAACACGGTGTCGACGAGGTGCACCCCCGCCGCCCGTACGGCCACGCGGACCTGGCCGGGCCCGGGCTCGGGATCCTCGACCTCCTCGTAGCAAAGGTTCTCGGCGGGACCGAAAGCGTGCAATCTGATCGCGTACATGTGCCCGTTATAGATCTGCCGAGCATGCCCCCACATCGGGCGATGATCCTAGGTCTGCGGTGGGTCAGATGGGGTCACAGCGTTATGGCGTTCTTCATTGGGATTTTCCCCGGCGGCCCGTATGCTCGCAGCAAGTCCTCTTTACTACCGTCAGTGAGGAGACATCGCGTGTCCGACGACGCGCCACCCCCCGGTATCGACGCAGGCATCCCCAATCCCGCGCGCATGTACAACTACTTCCTCGGGGGCAAGGACAACTTCGCCGCCGATCGGGAGGCGGCGGAGCGGGTCTTGCAGGTCGCGCCCGAGGCCCGCGCGCTGGCCCGCAGCAACCGCGCCTTCCTGCGCCGCGCGGTGCGCCATCTCGTGGCCGAGGCGGGGATCCGGCAGTTCGTGGACATCGGCACCGGGCTGCCGACCGTGGGCAGCGTCCACGAGGTGGCGCACGAGCTGGACCCCGGCGTCCGGGTGGCGTACGTGGACAACGACCCGGTCGTGCTCGCCCACTCCCGGGCCCTGTTGTCGGGCACCGCGGAGACCACCGTGACCGTGCAGGGGGACCTGCGGCGGCCCGAGGAGATCCTGGCCCATCCCGACCTGCGGTCGCTGATCGACCTTTCCCGGCCGGTCGCCGTCCTGCTCGTGGCCGTGCTGCACTTCCTCACCGACGACGACAAGCCGGCCGAGCTCGTCTCCCGCATCAGGGAGTCGGTCGCCCCCGGAAGCCACCTCGTGCTGTCCCACGTCACCGACGAGGAACGGGCCGACGAGGCCCGCGAGGGGGCGGCCGTCTACCGGCAGGCGAGCACCGGCATCACCCTGCGCAGCCGCGAGCAGATCCACGAGCTGTTCGCCGGTTTCCGGCTCATCGAACCTGGCCTGGTCCCGCTGGACGACTGGCGGCCCGACGACGAGAACCTGCTCGCCCGGCAGGCCCGCCGGCACCTGCCCACCTGGTTCCTCTGCGGGGTCGGGCACACGGCCTGAACTCATTCACGCCCGGGCGGCCACGGCCCGTCTCATCCGGCCGCGTACGGCGGTGCCGAGGAAGACCACGCCGAACGCCAGGCCCACGAACAGGGCGATGGAGGCCCCGGTCGCGACGTTCCACAGCGTGGAGACCCACACCCCCGCCAGCGCGCAGCCGATCCCGATCGCGGCGGCGAGCGGGAACAGCGCCGCGAGCCGGTCGGTGAGCAGGCGGGCGGTCGCGGCCGGCCCCACGATCAGCGCGACGGCGAGGATCGTCCCGAGCGCGGGCACGGTGACGACGACGGTCACCTCGACGACCGCGAGCAGCGCGAAGTCCAGCAGCGCGGTGGGCAGCCCGAGCGCCGCCGCGCCGACCGGGTCGAACACCGTGAGCAGCAGCTCCTTTCCCACCAGGGCGAGCAGGAGCAGCACGCCCGCGGCGACGACGGCGGTCGCCACCAGGTCCCCGGTGCCGACGGCGAGGACGTCGCCCACCGTGTAGGCCGCCAGGTCTTTGCTGAAGCCGTCCCGGGACGACACCAGCACCACGCCGAGCGCGAACCCGCCCGACAGCGCGATGCCGGTGGCCGTGCCGAAGTCCTGTCCGCGGCCCCGCCCGAAGGCGATGACGGCGGCGACCACGAGCAGCCCGAACAGCCCGCCGCCGAGGTAGAGATCCACCCCGAGCATGGCGGCGACGACGATGCCGGGGAACGTCGCGTGCGTGAGGGCCATCGTGAAGAACGGCAGCCGCCGTGCGATCACGAACACCCCGACCACGCCGCCCAGGGCGCCGACCAGGACGGCCTCGAGGAGCGCCCGGTTGACGGTGGAGTCCAACGCGGTGCCGAGCCAGCTCATGCCGCACTCTCCAGGGCGCTCTCCGGCGCCGTACGGCGGGCCCGGACCAGGCCCGCCTTCCTGCGGGCGAATCCGGCGGCCAGCGCCAGGCCGTACATCGCGACCAGGACGAGCACCACGGTCGCGCCGGAGGCGAGCCGGATGCCGTACCCGACCGACGCCTCGTAGCTCACGACCAGCCCGAGCCACCCGGCGCCCGCGCCGATGAGGCAGGCCAGCGGCACGATGACCGCGAGCCGGTCGGACAGGCCGCGCGCCGCCGCGGCCGGCACGATGAGCAGGGCGATCACGAGGATCGTGCCGACCGCCTTGACGGCGGCCACGACGACCAGCGCGACCGCGACGTTCAGCACGAGGTCGAGCAGGCCCACGCGCACCCCGGCCGCGCGGGCGCCCTCGGGGTCGAAGGCGCGCAGCAGCAGCGGCCGCCGCAGCGCCACGACCAGCGCCACGACCAGCACCGTCACGACGGCGGTCTGCGCGAGCTGCGCCTCGGTGACCGTGAGCACCCGCCCGAACAGGAACGCGGTGAGATCGGAGGTGAAGCCCGTCTGCCGGGACACCACCACGACGCCGACCGCGAACAACGTGGTCAGCAGCATGGCCAGGGCGGCGTCCTCGCTCACCCTGCGGCGATGGGTGAGCAGTGTGAGCAGGACGGCCGTGACGACCCCGGCGGCCAGCGCCCCCCAGAAGATCCCGCCGTCTCCGGCCATGAGATGACCGATGACCACGCCGGGGAAGACGGTGTGCGTCAGGGTGTCGCTGACGAAGGCGAGCCGGCGCAGCAGCACCAGCACGCCGACGGTGCCGGCGAGCACGCCGAGGAGGACCAGCTCGACCAGCGCCCGCGCCATGAACGGCAGGTGGAACGGCTCGAAAAGGATCATGTGTGGGTCACGATCACTCGGTCGCCGCACAGTTCGAGGGCGTGCCCGCCGTACGTCGCGCGCAGCCGCTCGGGCGTCAGCACGTCGCCGGTCGGCCCGAAGCCGAACTGGTGCCGGTTGAGCAGGCACACCTCGTCGCAGGCCAGGTGCGCGATGGCGAGGTCGTGGGTGCTGACGACGACGGAGGCGCCCTGCGCCTTCAGCGAGCCGATCGCCTCGAGCAGCGCGTGCTGGCTGACCGCGTCCACGCCGTTGAACGGCTCGTCGAGCAGCAGCATCCGCGGCTTGGCGGCGATGGCCCGGGCCAGCAGCACCCGCTGCCGCTGCCCGCCCGACAGCATGCCGAACCGGTCGCGGGCGCGGGCGGCCAGCCCGACCCGCTCAAGCGCCTCGGTCACCTCGGCGCGGTCGGCGGCGGAGGGACGGCGCAGCCAGCCGATCCGCCGGTAGCGGCCCATCATCACCACCTGCTCGACCGACACCGGGAAATCCGGGTCGAGCGTGTCGGCCTGCGGCACGTAGGCGACGTCGCGGCGGGCCTGCGCCGGAGGCCGGCCCAGCACCTCGATCCGGCCGCGTACGACCGGCACCAGGCCGAGCAGCGCCTTGATCAGTGTGGACTTGCCGGCGCCGTTCGGGCCGATGAGCGCCACGGCCTCGCCCTCGTGGACGACGCCGTCCAGTTCCTCCAGAACCGGGACGTCGCCGTAGGCCACGCTCGCGCGGTCGAGCACCAGGGTCGGCGCGCGCTCGCTCATGCGTCGGTCCCCCTCAACGCGTTGACAATGGTGTCGGTATTGTGCTCCTCCATTTGGAGGTAGGTCGCACCGGCGGATCCCTCGGGGCCGAGCGAGTCGCCGTACAGCGCGCCCTCGCCCGCCACGACCGTCACCCCGGCCTCGCGGCCGATCGCCTCGGCCGTCTTGGGCGGCAGCGACGCCTCCGAGAAGATCGCGGGCACCCCGGTCGCCTTGATCTTGGCCACGAGGTCGGACACCTGCTTGGCGGACAGCTCGGCCGAGGTGTCGAAGCTCGGGATGATCGAGCCGACGAACGTCAGCTTGTATCGGTCGAGGTAGTAGCCGAAGGCGTCGTGGTTGGTCACGAGCTTGCGCCGGTCGGCGGGAATCGACTCGATCTTCTTGGTGATCTCGGCGTCCAGCGCGTCCAGCTTCGCGTCGTACGCGGCGAGGTTGGCCAGGTAGGTCGCGGCGTCGCCCGGATCGGCGGCGGCGAACCCCTTCTCGATCGTGGCGACCATCATCTTGGCGTTCATCGGGTTGTGCCAGATGTGCGGGTCGCCCGCGGCCTCCTCCTCAGATCCGTCGCCCTTGCGGATGGACACCCCCCGGGAGGCGTCGATCACGGACCCGTGGAACCCGGCGGCCGAGATCGTCTCATCCAGCCACCTCTCCAGGCCCACGCCGTTCTTGACGAGCACGTCGGCCTCGGCGATGGCCCGCATGTCGGCGGGGGACGGCTCGTAGTCATGCGGGTCGACGTTCGGCCGGAGCAGTTGGTGGACGGTCACCCGGTCGCCGCCGATGTTGCGGGCGAAGTCGGCGACCTGCGTGGTGGTCGCCACCACCCGCAACGGCCGCGCCGGATCGGCGGAAGGGGGCGCCTTCCCCGCGCCACCGCACCCCGCGGCGAACAGAGCCAGCAGCGCGACGGACGACAACCTACGAGCAAACGGCGAAAGCACGACGAATCCCCAAGTCGGCATATGCGTTCGTTGCACAGCGTCCTTGCACAACGCGGCGCGGCACGGGAGACATCCCTTCCAAATTTCCCGCAAATGAAAATCATTGTCAACTTCGGACACTTCGGCCGCGCCGCCGGACCGCCGCCGCGACCGCCCGTGCCGTGCCGGGGTTGTCGGCGAAGACGCCGTCCACGCCCAGCTCGTAGAGCATCGCCAGCCAGCCCGCCACGTCGCCGGTCGCCCGCGGGTACGCCGGGGAGGCCGGGTCGCCGAGCCGGAAGTCGGCCGGCAGATGGGCGTTCTCGTCGCGAACGGTCCACACGTGCACGTCGAGCCCGGCCTCGTGGGCGTCGCGCACCAGCGTCGTGGGGGCGAGCAGGCGGCCGTCGGGCCCCGTGGGGACGACCCGGGACGTCGCCACGCCGATGCCGTCCGCGTACGTCGCGACCTCCGCGAGGCCCCCGGGCGTGACCATCCGGTCGTACGGCGCGCCGGAACCGGCGACGAGCTGGATCAGCGGCAGCCGGGTCACGCCGCGCAGCTCGCGCAGGTTGGCCGGCTCGAACGACTGGATGAAGACCGGGTCGTCCCGGTCGCGCCAGCCGTGCCGGGCCAGCACCTCGAGCAGCGGCTTTTCCAGCGGCAGGCCGATGGAGGCGAAATAGGTGGGATGCTTGGTCTCCGGATACACGCCCACGCCATGCCGCCTGGCCAGCTCCACGACCTCCTCGAACGTCGGGATCCGGGCCAGGCCGTCGAAGGCGGCGTTGCCCGGGCGCAGGGCGGGGATGCGCTCGACGGCCCGCAGCGTGCGCAGCTCGGCGAGCGTGAAGTCCTCGGTGAACCAGCCGGTGACCGCCACCCCGTCGATGATCTTAGTGGTGCGGCGGTCGGCGAACTCGGGGTGGCTCGCCACGTCGGTGGTCCCGGAGATCTCGTTCTCATGGCGGGCCACCAGCACGTGGTCCCTGGTGGGGACCAGGTCGGGCTCGATGTAATCGGCCCCGAGCGCGATCGCCGTCTCGTACGACGGCAGCGTGTGCTCGGGCCGCAGGGCGCTGGCACCCCGGTGGGCGATGATCACGGGTTCCGGCTGGTGTGACACAGCGGCCACCGTACCCGGGAACGCGTACGGCTCCCGCGCCACGACGCGGGAGCCGTACGGAGGATGGGGGAACCATCCGGTGGTTCAGACCTGGCCGGCCTTCTCCAGAGCCGTGCAGCAGGTGTCGACGATCAGGCGGGTGACCACGTACGGGTCGGCGTTGGCGTTCGGGCGCCGGTCCTCGATGTAGCCCTTCTTGTCCACCTCGACCTGCCACGGGATGCGGACCGAGGCGCCGCGGTCGGAGACGCCGTAGCTGAACCTGTCCCAGCGGGCGGTCTCGTGGTGGCCGGTGAGGCGGTCCTCGATACCGTGGCCGTAGTTCTTGATGTGCTCCATCGCGTGCTCGCCCAGGGCCTCGCACGCGGTGATGATCGCGTCGTAGCCCTCACGCATGGCCTTGGTGGAGAAGTTGGTGTGCGCGCCCGCGCCGTTCCAGTCGCCCTTGACCGGCTTGGGGTCGAGGGTGGCGGCGACGTCGAACTCCTCGGCGGTGCGGTAGAGCAGCCAGCGGGCGACCCACAAGTGGTCGGCGACCTCCAGCGGACCCCCGGGACCCACCTGGAACTCCCACTGGCCGGGCATGACCTCGGCGTTGATGCCGGAGATCTTCAGGCCGGCGGCCAGGCAGCGGTCGAGGTGCAACTCGACGATCTCGCGGCCGAACACCTCGTCGGCGCCGACGCCGCAGTAGTAGCCGCCCTGGGGAGCGGGGAAGCCGCCCAGCGGGAAGCCGAGCGGGCGGCCCTCCTTGAAGAACGTGTACTCCTGCTCGATGCCGAACCAGGGATCCTGCTCGGCGAACCGCTCGGCCACCTCGGACAGCAGGGAGCGGGTGTTCGTCGCGTGCGGGGTCATGTCGGTGTGCAGCACCTCGCACAGGACCAGCACGTTGTCACCGCCGCGGATCGGGTCGGGGCAGGTGAACACCGGCTTGAGCACCAGGTCGGAGGAGTGACCGGTGGCCTGGTTGGTGCTGGACCCGTCGAAGCCCCACAGCGGCGGCTCGGCGCCGTCGGCAAGGATCTTGGTCTTGGACCGGAGCTTCGCGGTCGGCTCCGTTCCGTCGATCCAGATGTACTCGGCCTTGTAGGTCACGTCGGTCCCTTTCGAACGAGGCGGCCCGGCGTTCGTCCGCCACGCCCGAGAGTGCCGTTTCGGCATTTCGCGACTTTTGCCCATTTGTGAACGGAGTGTTAACGCGAATTTTTTACCGTGGTTGCGGCCCGGCCTCATGTGACCTGAAGCACATGGTGCGGGGGCGTGACCCTGCCGACGTCCCGCCCCTGCGCGCACGCCAGCTCCGCGAACGTGATCGCGTTGCGTACGGCGGCGCCGCCGGGGTCGTTGTTGAAGTAGACGTACGCGTCCCGCGCGTCCCCCAGCCGGTCCACCCAGCTGCGCAGCGCACGCGTGCCGTAATTGGGCCACGGTTCGGCCCGCCCCTCGTGGAAGCGCAGGTAGACCCAGCCGGCCGTACGCCACAGGGGCCCGGCGGGCCGGCCGAGCCGGTCCGCCCAGCACAACGCGGCCCCGAACTCGGTCAGCAGGGCGCGGACCTCGTCCGTCCACCACGAGGCGTGCCGCGGCTCGACGGCGACCCGTACGGCGGGCGGGAACCGGGCCAGGCAGGCCCGCAGCCGCCCGGCGTCCACCCGGAGGGTCGGCGGCAGCTGCAGCAGGATGGGGCCCAGCTTCGGGCCGAGGCCCCCGGCCACCCCCATCAGCCGATCGACCGGCTCCTGCGGGTCCTTCAGCCGCTTGATGTGGGTGAGGAAGCGGCTGGCCTTGACCGCCATGACGAAGTCGGGCGGGGTGCGCTCCCGCCACGACTCGAACGTCTCCCGCGCCGGCAGCCGATAGAAGGCGTTGTTGTTCTCGACCGTGGCGAAGATCTCGCCGTAGCGCTCCAGCCACAGCCGCTGCGGCACGCCGCCGTAGATCACGTCGCGCCAGTCGGCGTACTGCCATCCCGAGGTCCCCACCAGCACGGACATGCCCGTCCCCTACCCAGTGGACGGCACGGTGCGCGAAAACTTTCCGCGGCGGATCGAGCTCTGCCATGCTTTCCGGGTGCGATCCCCGGGACTTACGGCATGAGTGACGTCTTCACGCTCGGAGAGGCGCTGGGAGTCGTCTCCGGCGACCGGCTCCGGCACGACACGACCATCCGCCTCGACGTGGAGGGGCCCGAGCTGACGACGGCGATCGGGCTGGCCCGGCTCGGCCACACGGTGACCTGGCTGGGCCGGGTCAGCGGCGACGAACTGGGCATCCGCACGCTGACCGTCCTGCGCGGCGAAGGCGTGGACGTCTCCCACGTACGGGTGGACGAGACGGCGGCGACCGGGCTGATCCTCCGCCAGCGGCGCATCGGCCGCTCGTTCCACGCCATCCACTACCGCGAGGGCTCGGCCGGGTCGCACCTGTCGACCGGCGACGTGCCCGGCGAGGCGGTCCAGTCGGCGCGGATCCTGCACGTCACCGGCGTGACCCTCGGCCTGAGCGGCCTGACGTGGGGTGCCGTGCACCACGCCGTCAAGCTCGCCAGGGACGCCGGGGTGCTCGTATCCGTGGACGTCAACCATCGCGCGAACCTGTGGGAGAACGCGGAGGAGGCCCGGCGGGGGCTCACCGAGCTCGCCGCCTCGGCCGACGTGCTCTTCGCGAACCAGGACGAGCTGCGGCTCGTGGAGCCCGTGCTCGCGTCCGTGCCCGAACTGGTGGTGACCCGGGGCGCCAAGGGGGCCAGCGCCACCGTCGACGGCCTGCGCTACGACACCCAGGCCGCCCCGGTGACCGCGGTCGATCCCTCCGAGGTCGGCGGCGCGTTCATCGCGGGCTACCTCAGCGCGATCCTCGACGGGTTGCACCCGGCCGACCGCCTCAAGCGCGGCATCTCGGTGGCCGCCTTCGCGGTGGCGAGCCACAGCTCCTGGCAGGGGCTGCCCACCCGCGACGAACTTCCCCCGTGAGCCGCGGCCGCCTCCCGCCGGACGAGCCGAACGAACAGCCCGCCGCTTCCGAGCGGCGGGCTTTGCCGTTTTCACGGCGGCGCGGGCGTCTACGAGACGTTGCGACATTGGTACCGTCTCGTAACACCCGGCCCAGAGAATCGGATCAATGGTCTGAACTTAGACCAAAGGAGCCGGGCATGTCAGATCCCGTCGCAGACGCAAAGGATCTCGTCACGGCGTGGGCCGGACGCCCCCTGACCTGTGCGGACATCAGGGGCGGCGGCATCGGCGCGGCGCCGGCCCGGCATTCGCTTTCGACCATCACTCGCAACCACGACCCGCCGGCGAGCTCCCCTCAAGCCGTACGCGACCTCGAGGATCCATGCTTCGGCCGCCCGATCGGCGTGATCGGCGACGGCCGGATACCCCGCACCAGTTAGAGGAGGCCTCAGTGGCGCAAGCCCTCGACGACGACGCCAAACGACTAGCGGAACTCGGCTACAAGCAGGAACTTGCCCGCACGTGGAGCGGGTTCTCCAACTTCGCGATCTCCTTCTCCATCATCTCGATCCTGGCCGGGTGCTTCACCACCTTCAGCCAGGCGTGGAACAACGGCGGACCCCTGGCGATCTCCATCGGCTGGCCGCTGATCTCGGCGTTCATCCTGATCATCGGGTTCTGCCTGTCGGAGCTGGTCTCCGCCTACCCCACGGCGGGCGGGATCTACTGGTGGGCGGCGAAGCTGGGCGGGCCGGTCCACGGCTGGTTCACCGGCTGGCTCAACCTGATCGGCCTGATCGCGGTGACCGCGTCGGTCGACTACGGCTGCGCCACCTTCCTGAACATCACGATCGGCCGGTTCAGCGACTCCTGGGCGAACGGCAACGCGTTGCACCAGACCTTCCTGCTGTTCGCGATCGTCCTGGTGCTGCACGCGTTGATCAACATCTTCAGCCACCGGCTGATCTCGCTGCTGCAGAACATCTCGGTGTGGTGGCACGTGTTCGGCGCGGCGGCCGTCGTGCTGATCCTGATCTTCGGGCCGTCGAAGCACCAGAGCGTGGGCTTCCTGTTCGAGACGTTCAACCACTCCGGTTTCGGCAGCGGCGACTCCGGGCCCGTGTTCTGGCTGTACGTGCTGCCGCTGGGCTTCCTGCTCACGCAGTACACGATCACCGGCTTCGACGCCTGCGCCCACGTGTCGGAGGAGACCCAGGGCGCGGCCCGTACGGCGGCCAAGGGACTGTGGCAGTCGATCTTCTACTCCGCGATCGGCGGGTGGATCCTGCTGCTGTCGTTCCTGTTCGCGGCCACGAACGTGGACGCCGTCAACGCCGAGGGCGGCTTCGTCGGGGCGATCTTCACCTCGTCGCTGTCGTCGGCCCTCGCCACCGTCGTCTTCGGGATCTCCACGATCGGGCAGTTCTTCTGCGGCATGAGCTGCGTGACGTCGATGTCCCGGATGGCGTACGCGTTCTCCCGCGACGGCGCGGTGCCCGGCTGGCGGCTGTGGTCGAAGGTCGACCGCAACCGTACGCCGGTCAACGCGATCATCGGAGGGTGCGGCGTCGCGCTGCTGATCACGCTCCCCGCGCTCTGGGCGCCCGAGGGCACGACGACCCCCGTCGCGTTCCTCGCCGTGGTGTCCATCGCGGTGATCGGGCTCTACCTCGCGTTCCTCATCCCGATCTGGCTGCGCCTGCGCGCCGGGGACTCCTTCCAGCCCGGGCCGTGGACCCTCGGCCGCAAGTACAAGGCGCTGTCCTGGATCGCCGTGATCGAGATCGCGATCATCTCGATCTACTTCATCCTGCCCATCTCCCCGGCGGGCGTCCCGGGCACGAAGGACTTCACCTGGACCTCGGTGAACTACGCGCCCATCGCCGTCGGCATCGTGCTCATCGGCATCGCCCTGTGGTGGCTGCTGTCCGCCAAGCACTGGTTCACCGGTCCCCGCCGTACGATCGACGACGCGGAGAACCGCCAACCGGTCGCGTGACCTCCTGAAATCTCAGGAAGCCTCGAACACCTCGGCGACGACTCGGCGGGTCTCCTCCATGGAGGCCCGCCCGAGCTCGCGGGCGATCGAGGTCATCTCCACGTCGGGCATGCCGCAGGGGACCGCGAGGCTCCACGGCGTGAGGTCGCCGTCCACGTTGAGCGCGAAGCCGTGGCTGGTGACCGACCGGCTCGACCGCATGCCGATGGAGACGATCTTGCGCCCGGTGTCCTTGGTCCACACGCCGGTGAGCAGCTCCGACCCGGGCGGGGTGTCGCGCCGCTCGGCGGAGATGCCGAGCCTGGCCAGCGCCTCGACCAGCCGCAGCTCCACCTCGCGGATGTAGTCGACCACGCCCTCACCGGTCCGCAGCTTCACGATGAGGTAGCCGACGAGCTGCCCGGGCCCGTGATAGGTGAGCTGACCGCCGCGCGCGGTCGGCACCACGGGGATGCCGGCCGACGGGTCGGGCAGGTGGGCCTCCTTGGTCCGCTTGCCGACCGTGAAGACCGGCGGATGGCTGAGCAGCCACAACGTGTCGGGCCGCGCGTCATCCTGCCGTTCCGCGACCAGCGCGTCCATGCGCTCCATGGCCTTCTCGTAGTCGACCAGGTCGTCCTGGATCAGCGTCAGGGGCCGTTGCCGCATCATCGCTCACCTCTTTCGATGTGAGCATAAACGCGGCCACCCGGCCCCCTGCTTCCTACCTCGCCCCTACGCGTACGGGTAGTGCGCGGGGGCCTTGGGAACGAACACCCACATGATCAGGTAGATCACGAACTGCGGGCCCGGTAAGAGGCACGACAGCAGGAACAGCGCCCGCACGACCGTCGGCGACATGTCGTACCGCTCCGCGATCCCCCCGCAGACCCCGGCGATGATCTTGTGCTTCCTCGATCGGTACATCGATCTGCTCCTCTCGTCGCCCGGTTCAACGGACGACGCCGGACGGCAGTTCGACGGGGAACCCTGAGAAAACCCCGATCCGGCGACCCTGAAACCCGGCGCCCGGACGATTCGATCACATCGGCCGGTGATCTTCCTCCGCGAGTGGGCATATAGGGAGGCAAACACCTGTCTTTGGAGATTCACATGGATATAGCGACCCTGCAGGCACAGACACGCCTGTACCTGCGTCAGAAGATCACCATGATGGTGAACAGATACGTCGTCCATGTGGCGCTCCCCGACGGGTCGGAAGGCGAGATGGTGGCGTTCGCCGAGCAGAAGCGGATGGCACTCAAGGAGCAGGTGACCCTCTACACCGACGAGTCCCGGCAGGAGACGCTGGCCGGATTCAAGGCGCACAAGGTCCTCGACCTCGCCGGCGAGTACGACGTCGTGGACCACACGGGGGCGCCGATCGGGATGTTCCGCAAGGACTTCGCCCGCTCGCTGCTCCGCTCGACCTGGCATCTGCGGCAGCCCGGGCTGCCCACGCTGACCGGGCAGGAGCGCAACCCGGCGGTCGCCCTGCTGCGCCGGTTCTCCGACTCGCTGGAGTGGCTGCCCTATCACTTCGACTTCAGCATCGGCGCCTCGATCGCGTTCTCGGTGGACCGCCGGTGGGGGCTGCGCGACCGCTACACCATCGAGATCCGCGATCCGCGCCTCGACCGCCGCCTGGCCATCGCGATGGCCGTGGCGCTCGACGCCCTCCAGGCCCGATAGTCCCGGACCGTCGCCGAGGCGGGTGCGCCTGTTATAGTCGGCGGTAAGCCGTATGGTTCTGGCTCCGTCTCGGAGCCCATACGCGCGCAGCGCCACCCTTCCGCCGGCCGTCCGGCCGGATCGTTCGGCTTTCTTTCCCGGTGCGGAGTTTCACGTCCGCCGCGCCTTCCCGCGAGCCCCGTCGGCGTCGGCTCGCACCTCCAGACTCGAGGAGTCACATGACCACCACCACTCTCCCCGTTCCCCGGCCACGCGACGTCTCCCGCACCACACCGTCCCGTACGAGGAACCCCCGGACCACCGAGATCGCCGGCCTGCTCGACAGATCGGACAAAAACGCGGTGATCCGTACGAACGGCTACCTGCCCGGACCGAAGGACGTGAGCGTTCCGCCCGCGCTCGCGGAGGCGCTCGACCTGCGCCGCGGCGACCTCGTCCGCGGCGTCGCCCAGAATGGCACGCTCACCGCCGTCACCACCGTGAACGGCGGGCCGGTGGGCGCAGAACGACCGAACTTCGCCGACCTTGTGCCGATTTATCCGGACACGAGATTGCGGCTGGAGACGAGCCGCCACGCCCTCGCCACGCGGGTCATCGACCTGTTCGCCCCGATCGGCAAGGGCCAGCGCGGCCTGATCGTCGCCCCGCCGAAGGCCGGCAAGACGATGCTCCTCAAAGCCGTCGCGAACGCCATCACCACCAACCACCCCGAATGCCACCTCATGGCCGTCCTGGTGGACGAGCGGCCCGAGGAGGTCACCGACATGCGGGAGTCGGTCTCGGCCGAGGTGATCGCCTCGACCTTCGACCGCGCGCCGCAGGACCACATCGCCGTGGCCGAACTCGCCGTCGAACGGGCCAAGCGGCTGGTGGAGACCGGCCGGGACGTGGTCGTGCTCATCGACTCGATCACCCGCCTCGGCCGCGCGTACAACATGGCCGCGCCGAGCGGCGGCCGCGTGCTCACGGGCGGCATGGACGCCCGCGCCCTGCACCAGCCCAAGAAGGTGCTCGGCGCCGCGCGCAACATCGAGGGCGGCGGCTCGCTCACGATCCTCGCCACCGCGCTGGTCGAGACCGGCTCGAAGATGGACGACAACCTCTTCGAGGAGTTCAAGAGCACCGGCAACATGGAGCTGAAGCTGAGCCGGAGCCTGGCCGACCGCCGCGTCTTCCCCGCCGTGGACGTCGTCGCCTCCGGCACCCGCCGCGAGGACCTGCTGCTCCACCCCGCCGAGCTGCCGCTGGTGTGGCGGCTCCGCCGGGCGCTGCCGGACCAGGAGGCGTTCGAACGCTTCCTCACCACGCTGAAGAACACCGGCTCGAACGCCGAACTCCTCCTGGCCCTGGCGAAGAACTAGACCCCGATCGGATGCCAGACGGTCTTGATCTCCAGGAACGCCGTCATCCGCTCGACGCCGGGGTCGGCGAGCCAGTCCACCCGGCCGGCCGGCGGCCGCAGCACCCGCTTGAGGTTCTCCGCGGCCAGCTCCTCACACGTGACGGCCAGCTCGGGGGCCGCGCCCGTGAGATCGATGGCGTTGACGTCCATGTGACCCGCCAGCCAGGGGGCGATCTCGGCGGCCGAGCCGGTGAGGATGTTCACCACCCCGCCCGGCAGGTCGGAGGTCGCCAGCACCTCGGCCAGGGTGATCGCCGGCAGCGGCGCACGCTCGGAGGCCACCACCACGCAGGTGTTGCCGGTCACGATCACCGGCGCGATCACGCTGACCAGCCCGAGCAGCGGCGCCTCCGGCGGGGCCACCACCGCGACCACGCCGGTCGGCTCCGGGCTCGACAGGTTGAAGTACGGCCCGGCCACCGGATTGGCCGACCCGAGCACCGCGCCGATCTTGTCGGACCAGCCCGCGTACCAGACCAGCCGGTCGACCGCGGCGTCCACGATCTCGCCGGCCTTCTTGGCCCCCACGCCGTCGGCGTCGCTCACCTCCGCGGCGAACTGGGCGCGGCGGCCCTCCAGCATCTCGGCGATCCGGTACAGGATCTGCCCCCTGTTGTAGGCGGTGGCGCCGGACCAGCCGGGGAACGCCTTGCGCGCGGCGGCGACCGCGTCCCTGGCGTCCTTGCGCGACGCCCGGGCCGCGTTGGCGAGGAAGTCGCCCTTGGAGGAGGTCACGACATACGACCTTCCGCTCTCCGAACGCGGGAACGCGCCGCCGATGAACAGCTTGTACGTCTTGCGCACGGCGAGCCGCTCACTCATCGAAACTTCCAATCTCCAGTGGACGGGCCGGCTGGTAGGTCTGGCCGCACCGGCACACGCCGCCGCGATGCGCGAACCAGCCGTGCCGTACGGCGAAGCGGGGGGAGCGGCTGCCCCGGGAGAAGCCCTCCCCGGCCCCCGCGCGCGCCCGGCGGACGAGACGGCGGCGCCGCTCGTCGTCGCAGCGGCCGTGCGGCCGGGCCGCGTGATGATCACACCGGTCATACGTCAAGGTATGCCTCCAGCCCGTGCCGTCCGCCCTCGCGGCCGTAGCCCGACTCCTTGTAGCCGCCGAACGGCGAGGCGGGGTCGAACCGGTTGAACGTGTTGGACCACACGACGCCGGCCCGCAGCCGCGACGCCATCCAGAGCATGAGCGAGCCCTTCTCGGTCCACACCCCGGCCGACAGCCCGTACGGCGTGTTGTTGGCCTTCTCCACCGCCTCGGCGGGGGTGCGGAAGGTCAGCACCGACAGCACCGGGCCGAAGATCTCCTCCCGGGCGATGCGGTGCGACTGGGCCACCCCGGTGAAGACCGTGGGCGGGAACCAGAACCCGCGGTCGGGGATGGGGCAGGCGGGCGACCACCGCTCGGCACCCTCGGCCTCCCCGGCCTCCGATAGCTCGCGGATCTTGGCGAGCTGCTCGGCCGAGTTGATCGCGCCGATGTCGGTGTTCTTGTCCAGCGGGTCGCCGAGCCGGAGCGTGCCGAGGCGCCGCTTGAGCGCCTCGAGCACGTCGCCGGCGATCGACTCCTGCACCAGCAGCCGGGAGCCCGCGCAGCAGACGTGCCCCTGGTTGAAGAAGATGCCGTTGACGATGCCCTCGACGGCCTGGTCGATCGGCGCGTCCTCGAACACGATGTTGGCGGCCTTGCCGCCGAGCTCCAGCGTGAGCTTCTTGCGGGTCCCCGCGAGGCTCCTGGCGATGAGCCGGCCGACCTCGGTGGAGCCGGTGAAGGCGACCTTGTCCACGCCGGGGTGGTTCACGAGCGCGGCGCCGGTCTCGCCCGCGCCGGTGACGATGTTGACGACCCCCGGCGGCAGGTCCGCCTGGCGGCAGATGTCGGCGAACGCCAGCGCGGTCAGCGGCGTGGTCTCGGCCGGCTTGAGCACGACGGTGTTGCCGCAGGCCAGCGCGGGCGCGATCTTCCAGGCCAGCATGAGCAGCGGGAAGTTCCACGGGATGACCTGCCCGGCCACGCCCAGCGGACGGGGATCGGGGCCGAACCCCGCGTAGGCCAGCTTGTCGGCCCAGCCGGCGTAGTAGAAGAAGTGCGCGGCGACCAGCGGCAGGTCCACGTCGCGGGACTCGCGGATCGGCTTGCCGTTGTCGAGCGTCTCCAGGACCGCCAGCTCACGCGACCGCTCCTGGATGATCCGGGCGATCCGGAACAGGTACTTGGCCCGCTCGGCGCCCGGCATGCCCGACCACGCGGGAAACGCCTTGGCCGCGGCCTGGACCGCGCGATCGACGTCGGCCTCCCCCGCCCACGCGACCTCCGCGAGCACCTCCTCGGTGGCCGGGTTGATGGTCTTGTGGCGCTCCTCGCTCTGCGGCTCGACCCACTCGCCGTTGATGAACAGGCCGTACGACGGCCGGATGTCGACGATGTCCCGCGACTCGGGCGCGGGTGCGTATTCGAACATGACCTCGCCTCAGTCGAGCGTGAAGTAGTCGGGACCGGCGTACCTGCCGGTGATCATCTTCTGCCGCTGCATGAGCAGGTCGTTCAGCAGCGAGGAGGCGCCGAGGCGGAACCAGTCCGGGTGCAGCCAGTCGGGCCCGGCCGTCTCGTTGACCAGCACCAGATACTTGATCGCGTCCTTGGTCGTACGGATGCCGCCCGCGGGCTTCACGCCCACCTTGCGGCCGGTCGCGGCGAGGAAGTCGCGCACGGCCTCCAGCATGACGAGCGTCACCGGGAGGGTCGCGGCCGGCGACACCTTGCCGGTCGAGGTCTTGATGAAGTCCGCTCCCGCGAGCATCGCGAGCCAGGAGGCCCGCCGCACGTTGTCGTACGTCGCGAGCTCCCCGGTCTCCAAGATGACCTTGAGATGGCTGCCGCCGCACGCCTCCTTGACGGCGACGATCTCCTCGTACACCTTCAGGTAGTCGCCGGCGAGGAACGCGCCGCGATCGATGACCATGTCGATCTCGGCGGCTCCGGCGGCCACGGCGAGACGGGTCTCTGCGACCTTGACGTCGATGGACGAGCGGCCGCTGGGGAACGACGTGGCGACGGAGGCCACCTTCACCCCCGACCCGCGCAGCGCCTCGACGGCGGTGGCGACCAGGTCGGGATAGACGCAGACGGCGGCGACCCGCGGAACCGAGGCGTCCGCAGGGTCGGGCCGCACCGCCTTGGCGCACATCGCCCTGACCTTGCCGGGGGTGTCCGCCCCTTCCAGGGTGGTGAGGTCGACCATCCCGATGGCCATGTCGATGGCCTGCTTCTTGGCGGTCGTCTTGATGGATCGCGTGCCCAGCATCGCGGCCCGGGCGTCCGCCCCGACCCGGTCGACGCCGGGAAGACCGTGCAGGAACGCCCGCAACGCCGAGGATGAGGTGGCGACCTCCGCGAGCGGAGTAGTCATAGTTGGCACGCCACCAGCATCCCCGACCACTCCGTTTGATTCCAAACCCGGG
>JADGHC010000193.1 GCA_019689655.1 Microbispora sp. | reverse complement strand
CGCGCGGCACCGCCGCCGGGGTGGCCTCATCCGTGACTGTCATGTCATTTGACCGTGTAGCCGTTGACCCGCGCCTGGTTCTCGATGGCGGTCTCCCACTCGGGAAGCAGATCGACCAGTTTCTTGCCGCCGGCGATCGCCGGGGTGATCGTCTTGGCCCAGATCGCCTCCTGGCTGAAGACGCCGGAGCCCCATCCGCTCCAGATCTGCGACCCGGCCTTGAGCAATGCCTGCAAATCGGTCGCGTAGTAGCCGCTCGACTCCTGCTTGTCGATCCACTTCTTTGCGGCCGGCGCGTACGCCGGGTAGCCGGGAGCGAGATTCACCTGGTAGTCGTCGGCCGTCGTGACGAACTCGACGAACTTCTCGGCCGCCTTGAGGTTTTTGGAGTGGCTGCTGATGAACCAGGTGCCGCCGCCGACGTTGCCGGTCACGGGGCTTTCTCCCCGCCACGGCAGCGGTTCCGCGACGCCGAGCTGACCGGGCGGGACGTTGAGCGACTGGGGGTTGTTGAAGATGGCGCCCGCGTACCACGCCGGGCCCGGCATCAGGAGGACCTTGCCGGAGTACTTCGTCACGAACTCCGGGGTGAAGACGCTCACGTTGGGCGTGGTGCCGTTCTCGATCAGGGTGTCGAGCATCGAGGCGGCGCGTCTGCAGGATGTGCTGCCGGTGTCGACCGTCACCGACTTCGGGCCGGTGATGTCGTTGGCCTGGCACTTGCTGCCCCAGAAGTAGACCTCGGGGGTCCACGGATCCCCGACCGTGCCGATGATGTAGCCGGGGTGCTCCCTGGCCACCTTCTCGCCGAGTGCCTGATACTCCTCCCACGTCGTGGGAAGGTCGTAGCCGAACTTGTCGAGCAGGCTCTTGTTGTACCAGAGCACCACCTGGGCGAGGTCGTTGCGGAGGCAGTAGACCTTGCCGTCGACGGTGCACGGCGCCAGCGAGCCCTGGGTGAAGTTGTCGAGCGTGCTCTTCGGAACGAGCCCGTGGTTGAGCACGGCCGCGAACGCCTGCTTGCCGTTGCTCTTCTGGCTCGCCCACGCCGCGTCGTTGTTCTGCGTCGAGAACACCACGTCGGGCCAGCCGCTGCCGGCCCGGTCGAACAGCTGCATCTTCGTCCGGAACGAGTTGGAGCCGTTCGCCGAGCCGTCATACGTGACGACGTTTATCTTGACGTCGGGGTTGGCCTTTTTGAAGGCGTCGGCCGCGCTCGACCTGTCGGCGTCCACCCACACCGTGATCGGGGCCTTTTCATCCTGGGTGACCTGCGGGAAGCCGTAGGGACCGACCGAGGTGCCGCCACCGCTGCCGCAACCGGCCAACGTGAGGGCGATGGCCGATGCTCCGGCACCGGTGATCGTGCGCATCCATGGGCCCGTGCGTCCGGCTCGCGTGAAACGGAACATGATTGAGTCCTTTGTCTCACCATCCCTCACCCCCGATGTGGGAGACATTAACGGCATACGTATGATGTGACAAGAGCCCGCCATCGTGGACATGGTGCGAAGGACGGCGAAGTGGCCCGAGAGAGGCAGGCACCCTGGGCGTATGGGCACATAAAGGTATGATGAATTGCGCTCCCTGGGCGCTCCGCCGGGGTTACGGCACCGGTCTTCCTGACCGCGAGCGTGCAGGGAGGCCGGTGCGCGAGGGGAGCGGGTCAGGCACGAATCCACTTCTGGTTGGATCCACCCCAGCAGGAGTAGATCTGGATTCTCGTGCCGTTGGCGGTGCCGCCGCCGACGACGTCCAGGCACTTGTTCGCGCCGACCGCGGTGATCGTGCCGTCGGAGTTGAAGCGCCACTTCTGGTTGTCCTGGCCGTTGCAGTCCCAGATGATCACCTGGGTGCCGTCCGCGGTGCCCGCGCCGTACACGTCCAGGCACTTGTTGCCGTAGACGCGCAGCTCACCGGTGCTCGTGAAGGTCCACTGCTGGTTGGCGCCGCCGTGGCAGTCCCAGATCTCCACCTCCGTGCCGCTCGCCTGCGAGGCGCCGGTGACGTCCAGGCACCGGCCCGAGCCCACGCCCTTGAGCGTGCTCGTGCTCCCCGACGGTGACGGAGAGGGGGTCGACGTTCCGTTCCGGGGTCCGGCGGAGGCCATCACGGACCGGGCGCCCGACGGCCACTGACCGTTGGTGACGGTCGTGTTGTTGCCGACGACGTTGCCCCGGTCGCCGTTGGTGATGTTGGTGCTGCCGTTGGACGACCAGTTGCCCGTGACGGTGAAGTTGCCCATGTTCTCGCCGCCCCAATAGTTGGCGGTGGCCCAGGTGCCGGTGTTCGAGAAGACGTTGTTCCTCGCGGTGTAGTACTTGGATCCCTCATCGAAGTAGAGCCCGAACCAGCCGTTGGTCCGCAGGCAGTAGTTGTCGCTGATCAGCGCGTTCGGGTTCCACGACAGCGTGTAGATGCATCCGCCGTCGGTCATCTGCTGCATGACGTCGTGCACGTAGTTGCCGATGAGCTTGTTGCCCGACGCGGTGGTGGGCGTGGTGTATCGCGGCTGGTAGTTGTACAGGCCCCGGTTGGCGTAGTGCGTGCTGCCGCCGGGCTCGTTGGCGCCCCATCCGTAGCCGATCGACATACCCGTGTAGGGCATGTTGTAGACCTCGTTGTGGGACACGTCGGTGGTGGTGACGTAGGTGGTCAGGACCGAGACGCTGCCCCGGTAGTCCAGCCCCAGGTCGTGGATGCGGTTGTCGCTGATGGTGATGTCATGGTTGACCATCCGCTGGTCGCCGGGATGGTGGGCGTCGGCACGTACGCCCCCGACCACGATGCCGCCGGCCGAGCTGCGGGCGATCTCGGACCGGGTGACCGTGATGTCTCCGGCGCCCAGGCCGACACCGCTGGCGTGCGCATTGGCGTCGTTGCCGATGCCGATGGCCGTCTGGCCCAGGTTGACGAACCGCGAGTCGGTGAAGGTGATGTGGTTGGCCGCCGACACCTGCACCGCCGCGGGCATCTGGTACCAGTTCGGCCTGGTCGCCTCGAACTGCTGGCAGCCCTCCTGGCAGGAGTTCGGCAGGTCGGCGGGCCAGTTCCAGTTGCCCGCGATGTACGCGCCGGTCTGCTGGTCGGCGAAGCCCTGGCTGCTGCTGGGCCCCAGCCAGCTGGTGCCGGTGAAGGTGATCCCGCTGAAGGTGATGTGGTGCGCGGGCGCGTCGTAGGTGCCTCCGATGTTCACCAGCGACTGCAACACCGGCAACTCCACGCTGATGTCGCTCATGTTCTGCCCGGCGAGCGGGATGTAGGACAGCACACCGGTCGCGGGGTTGATGTACCACTCACCCGGCGAGTCGAGAAACTCGTAGGCGTTCTCGATGTAGAGCGGCCCCGCCCGGTGCGGGCTGGTGAACACGTCGTAGCCGAACATGTTGTTGTTCCAGCCGGGCTGCTGCATCGTGATGAAGTTGCCGCCGATGCTCTGCACCCGCACGTACCGGTCCGTGAAAGAACCGATGCTCTCCAGCTCGACCCGGCTCTGGCCGGCCAGGTTGTTCAGGTAGCTCAGGGCGCTGTTGACGATCCTCAGCCCGGCGCCGGTGGCGGTGAAGTCGGACCGGTTCACCTGCGTACGCGCACGCGTGGCGAGCGCGCCGTCGACGTAGAGCTGCCGGGTGTCGATCCCGGTGCCGACGCCGGCCTGCCAGATGTTCTTCGCCTGGTCGGCGAGCGTCCAGCCGGTGACCGCCCTGGCGCCGCTGATGACGGGATGCGCCGACGGGGCCGCCTGCCATATGACCTGATAGCCGTTGCTGCCGGAGTCGGCGGCGGTCAGCCGCAGCGGTGCGGAGAGCCGGTACACGCCGTCGGCGAGTTGCACGACGATGTCACCGGACATGGAGCCGTTCTGAGCACGTACCGCCGCCTGCGCGGCCGCCAGCGAGCACGGCTGGGCGGACGAGCAGGTGCTGCCGGTGCCCGAAGGCGAGACGTAGAGGGTCGTGGTGGCGGCGTGTGCCGCGGTAGCCGGCGCGACGATCGCCATCGCCGCGATCAGTGCCGTGATGACGAGTCCGGCCAGAAGCGGTCTCGACACCGGGACCGGCGGGGACGGATGTTCGATCCGATCGGTCACGTGCTTCTCCATGATGGCGTGGCCTCACGCGGTGCCACTGAGGGGCCGGAGTGGTGTGAGGCGACGGAAGCCGACGTGGCCGACCACGGTGCGGAGGCGTGCGACACGCCTCCACACACACCCGCCGTGTGGTTCAGCCGTGGGCCCCGGAAAGCGGTCTTCCAGGTGCTCAGCTACCAATTACGATGCCGGCGCCGAGGCCCGTCAAGACCTTAAGCCCGCTTATTTTCGCGGCCGTCACGCACCCGTCATGCCAGCGTAACGCCGAAAACCGCTCTGGCATGCGGAAACGCGGATCGGCATGGCCGCATGAGGTAAACGTTTCAGCCGAACGGCCAAAATGTTTCGTACTCATGATGTGGCGTCCCCGGCGTCCGGCGCATCACAGGACCCGCAGAGTCATACTTCTACTGAGATACGAGGAAGGAGCACCGTGACCGGCACCCCGCGCGAGGGCGGATATCGACCGGGCTACGAGGTGGCGGCAGAGCAGGTGCTGGAGCTCATCGCACGGCTGGGCCTGCGTCCGGGCGACCGCATGCCGACCGAGAACGACCTGGCCCGGCAGCTGGGCACCAGCCGCACCGTCGTCCGTGAGGCGGTGAAGATCCTCTCCGCGCTCGGCCGGGTACGCGTGCAGAAGGGTCGCGGTCTGTACGTAGCCGACGACGAGGGAATGCTCGGCGCCGGGCGGCCGGTGTCCTTCTTCCTCCCCACCGACCTGGACCACGTCTATATGCTGTTCGAGTTCCGGCGGGCGCAGGAGATGGAGACCAGCCGGCTGGCCGCCCGCCGCGCGACCCCGGCAGAACTGCGGGCGATCGAGGAAGCGGCCGAGGTATGCCGTCGCGGGTTCGAAACCGGACACGAGGACCTGTTCAACGAGGGCGACGACGCCTTCCACAACGCCGTCGCCGCCGCCTCGCACAACATGTTCCTGCAGATCGCGGTACGGGAGGCCCGCCGGCTACAGGCTCAGTCCGCGATCATCGGGCTGCGCGGTTCGGTGGGAGGGCACGCGGCGAAGGCCGTCGAGGAACACGATGCCATCCACCAGGCCATCCGCGCCGGCGATCCGGAAGCGGCGGCTCACGCCGCCGCCGCGCACATCGACAACACGCTGGACGACTATCGCAGAGAAATCCAGCAGCGCCTGTTCTCCTTGTCGGGCTGAGGCCGTCCCCTGCCCGGGGCGCGGCCGGGCCGAGGAGAGTGACCGCCTGAGGCGGTCTGTGAATGTTTCATTCGCGTGCGGCCGGCAGGGGATCGCGAAGTATCCCTGCTGAGAGCGCCGGGAGGGGCCCGCGGGCCCTCGCATGGGCCGGATGGGAGGGAAACGGGGTTCTTGACAGGCTCTCGAATGGTCGTATTTGCTTCGCTGCATCCCGCCACCTCCCATCCACCGGCAGGAAGGACAACCGCTCTGGCGATTTGTTAGCGCTAACACCGTAATCCCGCCAGGAGGCGACAGGGCCGGACTCCGGCGCCCGGATCGACACGAACCGGTTCTCCGGCCTCCCGTGAGGAGGCTCAGGCGCGAGACGCTCTCGCCGATCCGGTGCGACCTGGATCTGCGCACGACGGCCGGAGGTGCGCCGCCGGCGTTCCGTGCCGCGGCCGGACTCCTCACCGGTGTCCGCGGCCCCTTCCTCCTCCCGCACACGCGCTTCGCGTGGATCGGGTCCGCGATCAGGACCCGGGATTGTCTCGGTCTCCACGCTATGACAACGCCGAGCTCGGTACCGAGCGTAAGGATCGAGGAGCGGTCAGCTCCCCACGGCACCGCCGTTCACGGCGGGCCGATTCCACGGTGACCCATCGCATGGGATACGACCGCCTGCCGCCGGCTCCGGCGGGGCCGGGGATTCGGCAGGCGGTTGTCTCCGCCGTGCCTTCCCCCCAAGGAGTTGAAAGCAATGGGTTCTTCGTCCGTTGGCTTATCGAGCCGTGCCGCTCGTGGGCGGCGCTCACCGGCAGCCGTCGCGGTCCGCCTCATGGCAGCGCTCGCGGCACTGCTCGCCGCCGCCCTGACATGGGCGGGACCGGCGTCCGCGGCGCAGGCGCCGCTGGTCAGCGTGCCGTCGGGGCGTTGCCTGGATGTGGCGGGCAACACCGACGCACCGGGCACGAGCCTGCAGATCTGGGACTGCAACGGCCAGGCGAATCAGTCGTTCGAGTTCACCTCGGCCGGTGAGCTGCGTACCTTCGGCGGCACGCGGTGCGTGGACGCGTACGGCCAGGGGACCTCGCCGGGCACGGCCGTGATCATCTGGCCGTGCAACGGCCAGGCGAACCAGAAGTGGCGGCAGAACTCCGACGGGTCGATCACCGGGGTGCAGTCGGGGCTGTGCCTCGACGTGTACGGCGCGGGCACGGCCAACGGGACCGCGGTGATCCTGTGGACCTGCAACGGGCAGGGCAACCAGAAGTGGATCACCTCCGGAGGCGAGCCCACCACGTCACCGAGCCCGCCGCCACCCGGTTCGCGCCCGTGTGACATCTATGCCGCGGGCGGCACGCCGTGTGTGGCCGCCCACAGCACCACGCGGGCGCTCTACCGTTCGTACAACGGAAGCCTCTACCAGGTGCGGCGCTCCTCCGACAACGCGACCAGGAACATCGGCGTCCTGACCACGGGCGGGGTCGCCGACGCCGCGGCCCAGGACTCCTTCTGCGCCGGCACCACGTGCGTCATCACGGTCCTGTACGACCAGTCCGGGCACGGCAACGACCTGTGGTACCAGGGGTCGAGCGTGGTTCCCGGCTCCACGCAGAGCAAGCCCGCGATCGCGACCACCGAGTCCCTGTCGGTGGGCGGTGCGAAGGCCTACTCCCTGTACATCAACCCCGGCAACAGCTACTGGCGGGATGGTCACCTGACCGGCGTGCCGACCGGTGCCGCACCCGAGGGCATGTACATGGTGACCAGCGGCACCCACGTCAACAGCGGCTGCTGCTTCGACTACGGCAACAGCGAGACGACCAGGAAGGCCGACGCCGCCGGTGCCATGGACGCCATCTACTTCGGCACGAGCTGCTGGTTCGGCGGCTGCTCCGGCTCCGGTCCCTGGGTGCAGGCCGACCTCGAGTGGGGGCTCTACCCCGGTGGCAGCCAGTCGTGGAACCCCAACCAGCGATCCTTCACCAGCAAGTTCGTCACCGCGACGCTGAAGAACAACGGCACCAGCCGATTCGCGATCAAGGGCGGCAACGCGCAGTCCGGCACCCTGTACACGCTGTGGGACGGCGCGCTTCCCCCCGGCTACAGCCCGATGAAGAAGCAGGGCGCCATCGTCTTGGGCAGCGGCGGCGACTGTTGCAAGCCCGGCGGCGGCGCCAACCTCAGCGCCGGCACCTTCTACGAAGGCGCGATCGTCGCGGGCTACCCCTCCGACGCCACGGAGAACGCCGTCCAGGCCGACATCGTCGCCGCGGGTTACCGCTAGCTCCGCGGCCTGCGGCAGTGCGCGATCGTCCGGCACGACCGCAGCACGTCACCCGAGATCCCGGCCGGGGCCGAAGCTCCCGGCCGGGCCGTCGCCATATCGCTTTCGCCCCATCTCATCGAAAGGACACCCCCATGAGCCGGCGAAGAGAAAGCTTGGCGCGCGTCGCCATGAGCGTCGTGGTCGCGCTCCTGTCCGTCATGATGTCCCTGGTGGCCGTGGCCCCGGCCCGGGCGGCGGTCGGGATCACGATCAATGGTGGTTCCGGTGGCCGCACCTTCGACGGTGTCGGTGCGATCAGCGGTGGCGGGGGCAACAGCCGCCTGCTCATCGACTACCCCGAGCCGCAGCGCAGCCAGATCCTGGACTACCTGTTCAAGCCGGGGTACGGCGCGGCGATTCAAATCCTGAAGGTCGAGATCGGAGGGGACACCAACTCCACCGACGGCGCCGAGCCCAGCCACCGGCACACCTCCGGCGACCTGGACTGCAACCGCGGCTACGAGTGGTGGCTGATGGAACAGGCCAAGGCCCGCAACCCGAACATCAAGCTGGTCGGGCTGGCGTGGGGTGCGCCGGGCTGGCTGGGAGGCGGCAACTTCTGGTCGCAGGACACCATCGACTACCTGGTCGACTGGCTCAGCTGCGCGAAGAACGGCCACGGGCTGACGATCGACTACCTGGGCGGCTGGAACGAGAAGGGCCGTGACCTGAACTGGTACGTCAACCTCAACGCGGCGCTGGACTCCCGTGGCTTCGGCAACGTGAAGATCGTCGCGTCCGACGATTTCGGCTTCGGCGTCGCCGACGACGCGGCTCGCAACCCCGCTTTCCGCGACGCGGTGGACGTGTTCGGGTCGCATTACGTCTGCGGCTACCGCGGCCCCCAGACCAACTGCCCCAGCTCCGCCACCGCGATCAACTCCGGCAAGATCTTGTGGGCCAGCGAGAACGGCTCCGACGACTACAACGACGGCGCCAAGGCGCTGGCACGGGGCATCAACCGCGACTACATTGACGGCAAGATGACGGCCTATATCAACTGGCCGCTCATCGCCGCGATCACGCCGAACCTCCCCTTCGCCACGATGGGCGTGGCGGTCGCGCCGCAGCCCTGGTCGGGGTACTACTCCATCGGCAAGAACGCCTGGGTCATGGCCCAGACCACGCAGTTCACCGCGCCCGGCTGGAGGTACCTGGACGCCTCCAGCGGCTACATCGGCGGCAACCGCAACAACGGCAGCTACGTCTCCCTGAGGTCGCCCACCTCATCCGACTACAGCACGATCATCGAGACGATGGACGCCACCACCGCCCAGACGCTCGACTTCACCGTGACCGGCGGGCTGTCCACCGGGCAAGTGCACGTGTGGGCGACCAACGTCAACTCCGGCAACGCCGCCGACTACATGGTGCACATCACCGACATCACGCCCTCCAACGGCGCCTTCTCCCTGACGGTCCAGCCGGGGTACGTGTACTCGATCACCACCACGACGGGTCAGGGCAAGGGCACCGCAACCAGCCCCGGCCGGGGCTCGATGGCCCTGCCGTACTCCGACGACTTCGACTCATACGGCGTCGGGCGTGAGGCGAAGTACCTGATGGACATGCAGGGCTCGTTCGAGATCGTCAATTGCGGCGGCGGGCGGTCCGGCCGCTGCGTGCGCCAGATGGCTCCACGTCAGCCGATCCTCTGGACCGGCGGTTCGCATCCCTACGCGCTGCTCGGCGACCTGGGCTGGAGCAACTACACCGTCTCCAGCGACGTGCTGCTCGAACAGAGCGGCTACGCCGAGCTGATCGGCCGGGCCGGCGCGCAGCACGCCTTCGGTCCCGAGGGGTTGAACGCGTATTACTTCCGGGTCAGCGACAACGGCGCCTGGCAGATCTTGCGCAACAACATCGACAACGCGATGACGACGCTGCGCAGCGGCACGGTCGCCGCGCTCGGCACCAACCGGTGGCACACTCTGGCCCTGAGCTTCTCCGGGAACGTCATCACCGCGAGCATCGACGGCACGCAGGTGGGCTCGGTCACCGACAGCACCTGGGGCGCGGGCCAGATCGGCGTGGGCACCGGCATCACCGAGACGGCGCAGTTCGACAACCTGTCGATCATCCCCGGCCAGGGCAACGGCTCCGGCGAGGTGCTGCGCGGCCAGGCCTCCGGCCGATGCGTCGACGTGCCGAACCAGACGCATGCCAACGGCACCCAGGTGGTGCTGTGGGACTGCAACGGCGGGGCGAACCAGCAGTGGCACTACACCTCCGGCAGGCAGCTCCAGGTGTACGGCGACAAGTGTCTCGACGCGTACGGGCAGGGCACCGCCAACGGCACCCAGGTGGTCATATGGGACTGCAACGGCGGGGCCAACCAGCAGTGGGAGCTGAACGCCGACGGTACCGTCACCGGTGTCCAGTCCGGGCTGTGCCTGGACGCCTACGGGCAGGGCACCGCCAACGGTACGAAGATCGTCTTGTGGGCCTGCAACGGCGGAAGCAACCAGAAGTGGACCCGCAACTGACCTGACACGGTGGGCCGCCGCGCCCGCGGACCGAAGACGTGGTTCGCGGGCGTGCGGTCCGTGCGGGCTCTTTCGGGACGGTTACTTCGGCACCGCCGTCGCCGGCGGCAAGCCGAGAACGAGATGAAGATCGATGCCATCGAGCCCGACCGGGGCCGGCGGCGGCAGCCTCCCACCGTAGAGACGAGAGGATGTCCGGCGGGCCGGTCGCCATGGCAGGCCGACCTTGCGGTGGTTCGGCCTCGGGCGGCGCGCGGAT
Source organism: Microbispora sp. (assembly GCA_019689655.1). Lineage (GTDB taxonomy): Bacteria > Actinomycetota > Actinomycetes > Streptosporangiales > Streptosporangiaceae > Microbispora. The sequence continues at coordinate 160 of JADGHC010000193.1, read as the reverse complement.
GGCGAGACCGCTCTCCGGCTGCCGGTTACGACGGCACGCCGGCCAGCGGCCGGCCCGTTTCCCGCGGCAGGCTCATCGCCGTGTGGCCGAATGCCGATAACCGGTCCGGATGAAGGCTCCGGGGCCGCTGCCGTGCTCGCCACACGGAAGCGGCCCCGGC
>JADGHC010000192.1 GCA_019689655.1 Microbispora sp. | reverse complement strand
CGTTCTACCTGGAGGGGTTCTGGCTGCAGGCGGGGCTGTTCGCGATGTCGGCGGCGATCGGCGCGATCGGGATCAACCTGCTGACCGGGGCGACCGGGCAGCTATCCCTGGGACACGCCTTCTTCCTGGCCGTCGGGGCGTACTCCTACGTCTGCCTGTCGTCGGACCTCGGGCTGCCCACGCCACTCGCGGCCGTGGCGGCGGTGGCCGTCGCCGGCGTGTCCGGCGGCCTGTTCAGCCCGATCGCGGGACGTCTCAAGGGCGCCTACCTGGGCATCGCCACGCTCGCCCTGATCTTCGTCGGCCGGCACATCCTGTTCAACGCGGAATCCGTGACCGGCGGCTTCAACGGCCGTCCGGTGCCGCCGATGGAGCTTTTCGGCTTCGTCTTCGCCGACACCCCGGAGCTGGTGGTGCTGAACGTGCCGTTCGGCTCGCTCGAACGGCTGTGGTTCCTCGGGATCGCACTGCTCGCGGGCGCGGCGGTGTTCGCCCGCGGCGTGCTGCGCGGACGCCCCGGCCTGGCGATGAACACGATCAGGGACCACGAGATCGCCGCCGGCGTCATGGGCGTCCCGGTCGCCCGTTACCGCGCGGGCGTGTTCGTCATGTCGTCCATGTACGGCGGGCTCGCCGGGGTGCTGGTCGCCTTGGTCTTCCGGCAGGTCGTGCCGGACTACTTCGGCATGCTGCTGTCGCTCGACTACCTCGCGATGATCGTGATCGGCGGCCTGGGATCGGTCGCCGGGGCGGTCGCCGGGGCCGCGTTCGTCTCCCTGCTCCCCCAGGTGCTCACGCGCTACAGCGACGCCCTGCCGCTGGTGGCGGAGCCGGGGTCCGGCGGGGTCTCCGCCGCCGAGGCCGCGCGGATCCTCTACGGCGCCGCCGTCGTCGTGGTGGTGCTGTTCCTGCCCGGCGGGCTCGCCGGGCTCGCCACGCGGCTCGGCCGCGTTCGACTCAAGGAGCACAGATGGGCAAAATCGGCATCCGCGCCGGCGTCGCGGCATTAGCGCTGCTGTCGGTCGCGGCCTCGGCCGGCTGCGCCAGCGGCAAGGCCACGAAGGGCGGCGCGGGCGCGGCGAGCGGCGACGGGGTCAAAACCGGTCCCGGCGTCACCGCCACCACGATCACCGTGAGCGCGCTCACCGACCTGACCGGCCCGTACGCGTCGTTCGGCAAGAGCCAGACGCAGGCGCAGCAGTTGTACTTCGAGCAGGCGAACGCCGCGGGCGGCGTCTGCGGGCGCAAGTACGAGCTGATCGTGCGCGACCACGGCTATGACACGCAGAAGGCGGTGGCGGCCTACACCGAGGTCGCGCCGAAGTCGGCGGCGATCGTGCAGTTCATCGGGTCCCCGATGATCACCGCGTTGAAGCAGCGCATCGACGGCGACAAGCTGCTGACGATCCCGATGGCGTGGGCGACGACGCTGCTCGGCAGCCGGGCCATCCAGGTGACCGGCACGACGTACGACATCGACATGATCAACGCGGTGGAGTTCCTCGTGAAGGAGAAGGGCATCACCTCCGGCGACGCGATCGGGCACCTGTACTTCGAGGGCGACTACGGCGAGAGCTCGCTCAACGGCTCGAAGTACGCCGCGGGCAAGCTCGGCCTGCGGATCGTCGAGCAGAAGATCAAGGCGACCGACCAGGACATGAGCGCCCAGGTCGCGGCGTTCAAGGCGGCCGGGGTGAAGGCCGTGCTCGTCTCGGTGGGGCCCCGGCAGACGGCCTCGCTGGTCGGCGTGTCCATGGCCAAGGGCATGGATGTGCCGTTCGTCGGCAGCAACTCGGCGTACTCGCCCCAGCTTCTCGCGACGCCGGCCGGACCGGCCCTGCTGAAGAACTTCTACTACGTGTCGGCGGGCACGCCGGTCAGCGCGGACAACCCGGCGATGCGGAAGCTGGTGGCCGACTACCAGGCGAAGTACCCCGGCGAGACGCTCGACGCCGGCGTGCCGACCGGCTGGAGCGCGGCGATGATCGTGGACGAGGCGATGAAGCGGGCGTGCGAGGCCAGGGACCTCACCCGCGAGGGCATCTTGAGCGCCCACCGGTCGCAGTCGAGCTTCGGCGGCGATTTCGGCACGCCGATGGACTTCAGGTTCTTCGACAAACCCGCCTCCCGGTCGTCGTACGTGCTCAAGCCCGCCGAGACGGCGCTCGGCGGCGCGGTGGTCTTCCGGCAGGCGGAGGTCTCCGAGCTGGCGAAGGACTATCCGGTGCCGGTGGGCTGAGGCACGAGGGCCGCGTCCGCGCCGGTGTGGCCGCTCGCTAGCATCCCCCTACCGAACAATCGCCTGGAGAGTCGATGCGACGTACGTACGGCGCGGGCCACGAGGTCCTCCGCGACCGGGTGGGGCCGTTCGTGATCCGCACGGTCGCCCCGAGGGCCGGGGAGTTCTCCGAGGATCGCGTCCTATGAGCGAGGGGTCCATGAGCGGGATATCCGCGAGCGACCGAGCCGGCGGCCGGAGGGCGGAAAGCCGGACCCCGGCCCGCGAGTCGTACCCGCACTGGCGCGACGTGCCCACCCGATGGCAGGACAACGACGTCTACGGGCACGTCAACAACGTCGTGCACTACTCGCTGATGGACACCGTGATCAACACGTGGCTGATCGAGGAGGCCGGGCTGGACATCCACGAGGGCCCGGTCATCGGGCTGTGCGTGGAGTCGCGCTGCACCTACCGGGCCTCGGTGTCCTTCCCGCAGGTGATCAGCGTGGGCCTGCGGATCGGCCACCTGGGCCGCTCCAGCGTCCGCTACGAGCTCGGCCTGTTCGCCGGGGACACGCTGGTCGCCGAGGGCGAGTTCACCCACGTCTTCGTGGACCGGCGCACCCGCCGCCCCGTGGAGATCGGCCCGCCGCTGCGCCCCGCCATGGAACGGCTGCGCCCCGCGTGAGGCGGCCGGCCGGGCGGGGCGGACGGCGTGTGCACACTCGCCATGAGGTGATGCGGCCCGGCCGCGGTCAGGCGAGGCTGTCGAGCCAGGCCCGGTGGAGGCGGGCGAACCGGCCGGTGCCGGAGATCAGGCGGTCCGGCGGGCCGTCCTCCACGATGCGGCCGTGCTCCATGACGAGCACCCGATCGGCGATCTCCACGGTGGACAGACGGTGGGCGATGATCAGCGCGGTCCGGTCGGCGAGGATCGTCCGCAGCGCCCGCTGCACCAGGCGCTCGCTGGGCACGTCGAGGCTGGAGGTGGCCTCGTCCAGGATCAGCACGGCGGGGTCGGCGAGGAACGCCCGGGCGAACGCGACGAGCTGGCGTTGCCCCGCCGACAGGCGGCCGCCGTGCTTGCCGGCCTGCGTCGCGTACCCGTCGGGGAGCGCGGAGATGAAGCCGTGGGCGCCGATGGCCGCGGCGGCCCGCTCGATCTCCGCATCCGTCGCGCCGGGCCGCCCGAACCGCACGTTGTCGGCGATCGTCCCGCCGAACAGGTAGTTCTCCTGGGTGACCATCACCACGTGCCGGCGCAGCGTGTCCTCGTCCAGGTCGCGCAGGTTCACGCCGTCCAGCAACACCCGCCCGGCGACCGGGTCGTGGAACCGGGCGATGAGCTTGGCCAGCGTGGTCTTGCCCGCCCCCGTCGTGCCGACGAGGGCCACGGTCTGCCCGGCGCGGATCTCCAGATCGATCAGCGGCAGCACCGGCGGGCCGTCGGCGTAGGCGAAGCGGACGCCCTCGAAGCGCAGCGCCCCCGCCGCGCGCGGCAGCGGCACCGGGCGGCGGGGCTCGGCCACCGAGGGCCGCTCCTCCAGCACGCCCGACAGCTTCTCCAGCGCCGCCCCCGCCGACTGCAGGGCGTTGTAGAACTGGCTGATCTCCTGCATCGGCTCGTAGAACTGGCGCAGGTAGAGCAGGAACGCGGCGAGCACGCCGACCGTGACCGTGCCGCGCAGCGCGAGCAGGCCGCCGTACAGCAGGACGGCGGCCACCGTGACGTTGCCGATCAGCTTGATGCCGGGCATGAACACGGCCACCAGGCGCATCCCGCGCGTGTTGGCCGCGCGGTAGTTCGCGTTGAGCCGTTCGAAGATCTCCTGGTTGCGCGGCTCCCGCCGGAACGCCTGGACCGCGCGGATCCCGGTCATCGACTCCACGAAGTGGACGATGACCAGCGCGACCGCCTCCCGTGTGCGGCGGTAGGCGACGCTCGACTGGCGGCGGAACCACCGGGTGAACAGCAGCAGGACCGGCAGCGGCAGCAACGCCACCAGGCCGAGGTGCACGTCGAGCACGAGCAGCATGACCGCGGTGCCGCACAGCGTGAGCACGGCCGTGACCAGGCCGTCGAAGCCGGAGTCGAGCAGTTCCGCGATGGCGTCCACGTCGGAGGTGAGCCGGGAGATGACCCGCCCGGAGGTGTACTTCTCGTGGAACGACAACGACAGGCGCTGAAAGTGGTCGAAGACCCGGCGGCGCAGCTCCAGCAGGATGTCTTGGCCGATCCGGCCCGACATCTGCAGGAACGCCTGCCGGGTGAGCCCCTGGGCGAGCGCGGCGGCCAGCACCGCGCCGACGATCGCGAGCAGCGTGCCCGCGCCCTGCCCGCGCACCATGGGCGGGATGCCGTCGTCGATGCCGGCCTTCACCAGGTACGGCAGGGCCAGGCCGGCCGCGTTGGACACCACGATGATCGCGGTGAGCACGGCGATCGCCCGGCGGTGCGGGCGCAGCAGGTCGCCGAGCAGGCGGCGCGACCTGGTGCGCAGCAGCAGGGAGACGCGCTCGGGGATCTCCTCCCGCTCCTCGGCGGCGACCCCGCGCCACGCCGCCTCCTCCGCGTCGCCCACGTCGCCCGCCGGGGTCGTGCCGCGGGCGCGTGGCGCGCGCATGCCGCGCCATACCCGGTCGCCTAGCTCCCGCGCGCCTCCCGGGACGCGGCGCGCCCTGACGGGTTCCGCGGCGTCTCCCCCGTCGTTGTCCGCTTCGCTGCCGGTGTCCTGGCTCATCGCACGGGGCCTTTCGGTACGGAAACCCGGTGCGGCTCCCGGTTCATCACAGAGGGCCTCCCGGCATGGGGAACTCGCCGCTTTTCATCGCAGGGAGCCTTCGGGGTCGAGGTCGGCGTCCTGGGCGAGCAGCTCGCGATACTCCGGCACGGCCGACAGCAGCTCGCCGTGGCGGCCGATGTGGGTGATGGTGCCGTCGCGCAGCAGCGCCACCCGGTCGGCGAGCAGCACGGTGGAGGCGCGGTGCGCCACGATGATGCCGGTGGCCTCGGCGAGCACTCCCCGCAGCGCCTCCTCGACCAGCGCCTCGGTCTCCACGTCGAGCGCCGACAGGGTGTCGTCGAGGACGAGCACCCGCGGCCTGCCGAGGATCGCCCGGGCGAGGGCGAGCCGCTGCCGTTGCCCACCCGACAGCGACATCCCCTGCTCGCCGATGCGGGTGTCGAGCCCCCAGGGCAGGTCGTAGGCGAACGTCGCCTGCGCGATCTCCAGCGCCTGCCTGATCTCCTCCTCGGAGGCGTTCCCGTGGCCGAGCGTCACGTTCTCGCGGACGCTCATGGAAAACAGCGTCGGCTCCTCGAAGGCGGTGGCGACCACCGAGCGCAGCGAGGTCAGCGACAGGTCCCGCACGTCGTGCCCGTCGATCGTGACGCGGCCGGCGGTGACGTCGAGCAGGCGGGGCACGAGCGCGGTCAGCGTCGTCTTGCCCGAGCCGGTGGCGCCCACGACGGCGATGGTCTCCCCCGGCCGCACCTCCAGCCACACGTCGCGCAGCACCGGCCGGTCGGCCCCGGGAAAGCGGAATCCGGCGCCCTCGAAGCGTACGTGGCCGCGCGGGCGCTTGATGACGGCGGTGCCTCCCCGGATCGCGGGCACCGTGTCGAGCACCTCGGTCACCCGGTCGGCGGAGGTCATGGCCTCCTGGCCCATCGTGAGGATGTAGCCGAGCGAGGCGACCGGCCACACGAGCTGGAGCACCAGGGTGGTGAACGCGACCAGGGTGCCGAGCGTCAGCGCGCCGGCGCCGACCGCGATCGCGCCGAGCAGCAGGACGAGGGCGAGCGTGACGTTGGGCGCCACTTCGAGGAAGGTGAAGAACCGGGAGGCCAGCCGCACCTTCCGCAGCGCGGTGCGGCGGATCTCGCCCGCCGCGGCGGCGAAGTTCCCGAACACGTGCTCGCGCCGCCCGAACGCCTTGATCGTGCGGATGCCCACGGCCGACTCCTCGACCAGCGTGGCGAGGTCGCCCTGCTGGTCCTGCAGCTGCCGGGAGACGAGCTTGTAGCGCCGCTCGAACTTCAGCGACAGGGCCACGACCGGTACGGCGGAGCCGGCGACGAGCAGGCCGAGCGGCCAGTACATCCGCAGGAGCACCACGGTGACCGCGGTGAGCTGCAGGATGTTCATGATCAGGAACAGCACGCCGAAGCCGAGGAACCGGCGGATCGTCGACAGGTCGGTCGTCGCCCGGGACAGGAGCTGACCCGACTGCCACCGGTCGTGGAAGCTCATCGGCAGCCGCTGGAGGTGCCGGTAGAGGTCGTCGCGGATGGCGGTCTCCAGGCCGAGGACGGGCCCGGCCGACGACCACCGGCGGATGAACGTGAGGACCGCCTCGGCGGCGCCGAGGCCGAAGGCCAGCAACCCGAGCGGGATCAGCCCGCCGAGGTCGCCGTGGGCCACCGGACCGTCGATGATCTCCTTGCTCACCAGGGGGATCACCGTGCCGGCGGCGATCCCGAGCAGCGCCGCGAGCCAGGTCACCACCAGTTTGGGCACGTAGGGGCGCAGGTAGGACCGCAACCGCCACAGCGAGTGCCACGACGACCGGCGGGCTTTGGGCCCGGGCACCTGCGGATGGTCGATCAACGGGCGCAGCGCTCCTCCGGCGTCTGACTGGACGGTCGACTCGCTTCTGACCATGATCTGTCGAAGGGCGCCGCGCCTTCAAGAGGTTTTCCGACGCCGCCGGGTGCCCCAGGCGGCGGATCCGGGAGGAACCCGGCCGCCGGGGTCAGGACACCGGGTGGGCGACCGCGGAGCCGATCGTGTGGACGCGCAGCGAGTTGGTGGAGCCGTGGTTGCCGGGCGGGGAGCCGGCGACGACGACCACCTTGTCGCCCTTCTCGCAGATGCCGAGCGACAGCAGGGAGGCCTCGACCTGGCGCACCATGTCGTCGGTGTGGTGCACGAACGGCACCTCGAACGTCTCCACGCCCCAGGTCAGCGCGAGCTGGCCGCGCACGAGCGGGTTGGAGGTGAACGCCAGCAGCGGGATCGGCGAACGGTAGCGGGCCAGGCGCCGGGCGGTCTCACCGGACATCGTGTACGCCACCAGGGCCTTGGCCTTGACGATGGCGCCGACCTCGGCCGCGGCGCGGGCGATGGCGCCGCCGGTGGTCTCGGGCAGGCGGTCCAGCGTGTGCGTGGCGCGCAGCGTGGTGCTCTCCGCGGCGCTCGCGATGCGGGCCATCGTGGAGACCGCCTCGATCGGGTAGTTGCCGACCGAGGTCTCGCCGGACAGCATGACCGCGTCCGCGCCGTCCATGACGGCGTACGCGACGTCGGACGCCTCGGCGCGGGTGGGCCGGGGGGCGCTCATCATCGAGTCGAGCATCTGGGTGGCCACGATGACCGGGTGGGCCTTCTCCCGGCACAGCTCGATGATGCGGCGCTGGACGATCGGCACCTGCTCCAGCGGCAGCTCGACGCCGAGGTCGCCGCGGGCGACCATGATGCCGTCGAAGGCGTCCACGATCTCTTCGAGGCGGTCGACGGCCTGCGGCTTTTCGATCTTCGCGAGGACCGGGAGCCGGACTCCCTCCTCGTCCATGATCGCGCGGACGAGCGCGGCGTCGTCCGGCGACCGGACGAACGACAGGGCGATCATGTCGAAGCCGGTGCGCAGCGCCCAGCGCAGGTCCTCCTCGTCCTTCTCCGTGAGCGCCGGGGCGCTGACGGCGACGCCGGGGAGGTTGAGGCCCTTGTTGTCGGAGATCATGCCTCCGATGACGACCCGGGTGACGACGCGCGGCCCCTCGACGGCGGTCACCTCGAGGTTCAGCCGGCCGTCGTCCACGAGAATCGTGTCACCGGGCTTGACGTCGCCCGGCAGGCCCTCGTACGTGGTGGAGACCATGTCCCGGTCACCGGGGACGTCCTCGGTCGTGATTGTGAAGACGTCGCCGTAGCCGAGCCGCACGGGGCCGGAGGCGAAGCGTCCGACGCGGATCTTGGGACCCTGCAGGTCGGCGAGCACGCCGACGGCGCTGCCCAGCTCGTCGGCGGCGGCCCTGACCCGGTCGAACACCTCCTTGTGCAGCTCATGGCTGCCGTGCGAGAGGTTGAAGCGGGCGACGTTCATGCCCGCCTTGATGAGCTCGCGCAGGCGCTCCGGGGAGGAGGTGGCGGGCCCGAGGGTACAGACGATCTTTGCTCGACGACTCACAGCACTACCCTAATTGGTACAGACCACTTGCAGTGACGGCGCACACAGCTGTCGCCAAATGTTCAGACACTTCACGCGTGGTGCCCGAGCCTCGGCGGGGCTGGGACGTACCCGGACCTGGGGGTAATAACGGCGCTGTTCACCCTGGCCGCGTGCGGAGGCCAGGGTATCGAATCGGCCACGCCGCCGACGGGTGTTTGCGGGCCCCGGTGACGCGGCGGCGAGGCGTCCCGCGGTGGTCGTGCGCGCATCGCCGCCGGCACGCCGGTGCGCGGTGTACGCCGCGGGCGGCGGCGGCCGCTATCGCATCGCGTCCGGCTCCGGCGCGGCGGACGCCTCCGCCGTACGCGCGGCACGTGCGCGGCGCCGGCGGATCTTGACCGCGAAACCGGCCCAGGAGACGAGCACGACGGCCACCACGGCCAGCCGCACGTGCCAGACGTACGCCTCCGGATAGATCACGCCCTCGATGTAGGTGTCGATGAAACCGCCGGGCAGCAGGCCGCGCTCCCCCGCCCTGGCCCGGCCCCAGTTCTCCAGCGCGGTCAGCGGGCACTCCACGAGCCCGGTGAGCTGCACCAGCCCCCAGGCGCACAGCGCGAGGTGCGGCCAGATCAGCCGGGGCCGCCACCAGGCGAGGAAGCCGCCCAGGGCGATGTAGGCGATGACGAGGAAATGCGCCACCATCGTGGCCTGCCAGACGAGCCGGTAGATCATGGCATGCCCTCCCGGCACCGAGGGTAGGCGGCCGCGGCCCGCCGGTCATCCGGCCGGCCGCCCCGGCCGCCCGGCTCAGGGCGAGACGGTGGCGGCCCGTTCGGCGTTCACGAGCCCGTGGCCGAAGAAGCCGTTCTTCGCCGTGGGGCCCTCGCAGACCTGGGCCTCTCCGGTGCCGTAGCGGAAGGTGCGGGGCGAGGGGCAGCCCTTCGGCACCGCCGTCGCGTACAGCAGGCGCTCCACCTGCGCGGGGTCCATCTGGAGCCCGCCCTTGCCCGGCTTGCCGAACCGCCCGATGATCAGCGCCGCGACGCCGGTGACGTGCGGCGCGGCCATCGAGGTGCCCTCCATGTACTGGTAGTAGGCGCACGTGCCCGCGCGGCACTCCCGGATCACCGAGGACGTCTTCGGCATGCCCTTGGCGTCGATGAGCCCCTTGGCGCGCATGACGTTCTCCGGGGCGGCGGCCAGGATCTCCCGGCTGGCGCCCTTGAGCGCGGTGCCGCCGTCGAAGATGTCGCCGCCGGGCGCCGCGATGTCGGTCTGCTCGACGCCGTAGTCGGAGTAGGCCGCCTTGCGGCCGCTGGGCCCGACCGACGACACCGAGATGACGCCGTCGAGCTCGGCCGGGACGTTGAGGCAGGAGTTGTCGATGGACCGCTTCTTCTCCGCGCCCTTCGGGAAGTCCGGGCTGGAGGCGTCGGACTTCACCTTGCCGAGGTCGAGGCCCTCGTTGCCGATCGCGGTGACGAGTGTGACGTCGTGCGCGCGGGCGTACGTGACCGCGCGGCGCATGCCCTCCAGGATCGCCCGCTGCTCCAGGCGCTCCATGACCGAATCGCCGGGGTTGTTCGCGCAGTTGAACGTCCAGGGGTCGACGTAGAAGCTCATGTTGACCACGTCGACGCCGACGTCGGCGGCGTACTCGAGGGCGTCCATCGTGGGCTTGAGGAAGAAGAAGCCCGAGTCGGTGCCCGCGCGGAGGTTGACCAGCGACACGTCGGGGGCGACCCCGCTGACGCCGAAGCCGTTGATCGGCGAGCCGATCGTGCTCGCGACGTGGGTGCCGTGGCCGTCGTCGTCGACGTCGGAGGGGTCCTTGCAGCCGCTGTACTCGCAGGGCCCGTCGAGCTGCTTGCCGTTGTCGTCGGTGGGCTGGTCGATCACGAAGTTGCGGCTGAGCGCCCGGTTGAAGTTGGGCGCGATATCGGGGTGCCGGCCGTCGATGCCGGTGTCGATGACACCCACCAGCACCTTGTGGCTGCCCCGGGCCTTGGCGTACGACCCGGTGGGGGTGGCGCCGATCATCTTCATGTCCCACTGGCGGTCCGAGAGCGGGTCGCCGCCCGCCGCCCGCCGGCCGTGCCCGGCGCCCCGCGCACCGGCGTGGGCCACCACGGCATGGACGGACGCGGCCACGGCGCCCGC